>JBAUIQ010000385.1:0-1665 GCA_049683075.1 Pacificimonas sp. | reverse complement strand
GTCGGCCTTCGACTCCTTGTAGAGCGTATCGGCGACGTGGTTGTGGAAGCGGATGATGGCGAGCTGGATCTGGCTGATGATCCGGTTTTCGTCATTGCGCGGATCGCCGATGATGGCGCGGTTGTTGGGCGCGCGCAGCACGTCATAATCCTTGAGCGCCCCTTGCGCCGCATTGTCCGCGCCCACGAGCAACTTCACGCCGTTGAAGGGCGCTGGCGTGCCATCGGCCTGCGGCGGATCGGCATTGTAGAGATAGGGCTGCGCCTCTGGACCCAGACCGTAAATGCAGTCGAGGTCGAGCGTCGGCGTTCTGACGTTCGGCACCTCGCCCGGGTCGTCGATGACGCTGTCGAAGCTGGTGGAGGCGTCGAGCGTGACGTCATGATCGACGAACTGGCCGAAGAAGATGAGGCCGACGGGGACGGTCGCCGTCCGCGCATTCTCGTCCTTTTCATCCATTGGGCCGCCCGCACGGCCGATGGTTTCCAGAGTGCTTTTCGGCAGGAAGGCGGGGTCGAGTTTCGGGAACATGCGCCCGAACCTGTCGTCCCGCTGCTCACCGTCCCGGCCGACGCCCTGCCGACAATATTTCGCCATCCCGTCGAGGCGCTTCATTCCGTGATGTTCGTGGTCCGCCATGTCGTGTCTTCCCTCCAGGTTTCGGAACAGACGCCACGCAACTGGCTGGACTTCTAATGCCGTTGAACGGGGGTAGGCGTGATCTAAGTCACGCGGATTTATATGTTTTGTGTCCGTAACGAACTGGAGGATGGTGCCGGTCTGTCCCGCGTCGGCGCGCCGATCGGAACGGTCAGCCCATCGCGTCGGGAATGTCGGTCTTTGCGAAATCGTCGCCGACGAAGAGAAGCGTGCCGCCGGTTTCCGCCGCCAGCGCGTAGGCGTGCGTGTCGCAGATATTGAGGCGGGCGGGATGGTTGCCTTTGCCCCAGCGGTCGTAGGCGTCGGCGGCGCGGCGGGCGGTGTTGGCATCGAACGGGACGATGTCGATCCCGGCGATGTCGATCAGCAGCTTCATCTCGGCATCGACGCCGCGACTGCGCGCGACGATCAGGGCTTCGTGATAGGTGCCCGCCGACATGGCGAGCGGTTCGCCGCCAAGGAGTATCGCCTTGCACTCGTCGGCCGTCGTTTCGTCCAGTAGCACCGCCATCAGCGCCGACGTATCGACGACGATCACGCAGGCAGGCCGTTCTCATCATAGAGAAAGTCCTGGCTCCGCGCGGCGTCCGGGCCGGGTTTGACGCGGGCCTTGGCGGACGCCTGAATGTCGTCGATCAGGCGCTTCCGCTCGGCCAGCGACAGGCGCTCCCGCTTGGGAACGAGCTGGACGATGGGTTTGCCGCGACGGGTGAGTTCGATCTCCTCACCATTCTCGGCGCGGCGAACGAGATCGGTCAGCGTGGCTTTGGCGTCGGACACGGAAACCTGCATGGGGTGTGCTCCTTTCTTCGCCGAAATAGACTATCATATAGTCTAATTCAATCTATGGAGCTGCCAACGGCTTTTGCATCTTCGGGGAAGCGAGTATCGCCCTAGCAAGAGAGGAGCACGTCCATGATGCGGATTGATGGGAATCTGGACTCGGGCAATTGCCTGAAGGTGAAGTGGGTCGCTGACCATCTCGGACTGGCCTATGACTGGCAG
>JBAUIQ010000384.1:0-4104 GCA_049683075.1 Pacificimonas sp. | reverse complement strand
GGCATGGCTCGTACGCGGGTGAATGCCCTCGAACTCAACGTCGACTAAACCCGCCATCCGAAACACGTTGGGCTCCTTCACCTCACTAGACGTTACGGTGTCTTTGAACACATGCAGATAAACCTGGTCCGCGACATCCCCGGAGCAGTCTCCCAATTCCGTTGGCATGGTGAAGCCCTTTGCATCAGGCCAAGGTCCCTTCATCCTACCGCTCAGATAGCGATCGCGGCGGACATCGACCATCGTTGGTCGCGTCGAACCAGGCGAGGCGCGACGAATGAGGTTCAGGTTTTCACTCCAGGTCCAGCCATGGCCGGAGAAGTCGGCGAGGGGTCGGTCTGTCGGCACGGCCAGCCCGCCACCATTGTCGAGCGTGACATTTTCCAGCAGCCGAAGCGCGGACTTCAGCTTCAAAATATGGCCCCCCGCGCTTGGCACGGCATGGTCGCCGAAGACGAGCGTATCCTTGAAGTGCGCGACAAGAGTGCCGTTCAGGTAAACAGGATGTTGCTGATCGACATGTCGGCCGACGTTGCGTCCAATTTCACTGTCTTCGACATAAAGCATGCTCGCGCCGCTCGGAACGAACAGCGCATTCTTTCCACCCGTAACCCGGCTGTTCCGAACGACCAACGAACTCAAGCCGCCTTCTGAAGCGGTGGGATAGGATTCGAGCCAGAGAGCGCCGTGCGGCTGGATCGCCCCATGAAAGTCCAGATCGAAGTCGGTCACTTCGAAATGGAAACGTTTCCCCTCCGACTTCCCAGGTCGAAATCTCAACGTTGCCCAGTCGCTGTCCGTCCGGAAGGTGACGCGCACGCCTCGTTCGGATGATTTCCAATGGAATTGCGAACCACTTGGCCAGGCATTGCGCCCACTGCCCATAGTGGGTGTCCATGGCGCGAAGTTGTACACGCACGGACTGCCGTCATCGGCGCGCGCCTCGTAGACCATCTCTACGCCGCCGCCAGAGTAGTTACCCCAGGGCAATTTTTTGCCGTCGGTGAGCACTTCGCGCCCAGCCTCGATGCTCTCTTCACACAAGACATAGAATTCGTGCTTTGGCGGAAGAAGTCCCGTCATCGGCATGTAGGATGGATAGCGACGACTTGTAACGACCACGGTAGCCGGTGGCTGAGGCGCGGCGCGCGGTTTTCTGCCTGGCTTCGCAGGCTTGGTCACTGGCTCTTCAACCGCGACCTGCGACGTCATTGCGGCCTTCGGGGTTCGCGATGCGCCGGTTGTCCAAGATGACGACATCAGCCGAGACATTTCCGCGACGAACGAGAGGGCGCGATGTTCGGCGCGCTCCGCGACGTCGGCGGGAAGTGCCGCCGCGCTGGTGGCGATTATGGCTGCCCCTAATAGCAAGGTGCATTTTGCATATGGTCTCATATTGGCCCCGAAATCTCAGACACTGGCGTCATCGGCCGGTCGTTCGGGGAGAACAGGAGCGCTCGGATGGATTTCCTTTAGAGCCGGCCCCGGCCCCATGATTCCATCAGATGTCAGCGACGGCTCAGGGCCGCATCACCCCTGTCAATCCACGTCCAGACCGACGAGATCTTCCTGAATGAGAAATTTTGACGGGGCCTTAGTGGGGGTGGTTAAGACAAAAGAAAGCAGCGAGCGACACCGCTAAACATCGTCCGCTGCTTCTTTGTCCAACCTAGATATCGTGGTGCGACCCTAGATAAGCTCTTCTTCCGCCTTGCCAAGATTGTCGGCTGCGAATTCCCAATTGATGAGGTTCTCGAGAAAGTCGTCGACATAGGCACCGCGGTCGTTCTGCTTGTCGAGATAATAGGCATGCTCCCAAACATCGAGCGTGAGGAGTGCCTTTTTGCCATCATGAACGAGCGGCGTGTCGGCATCATCCGTGTTTACGATCTCGAGGCCCGACCCGGTCTCGCAGAGCCAGGTCCAGCCGGATGCGAAATTGCCGGTCGCCTTCTCCTTAAACTTCGATTTGAATTCGTCGACCGAGCCGAAAGAGCTTTCGATCTTGGCCTTCAGCTCGCCCGACGGTTCGCCGCCCCCATCAGGGGAATAGCTGTTCCAGAGAAAGGTGTGATTCCAGATTTGGGCGGAGTTATTGAACAGCCCCTGGTTGCCGTTCGACTTCGCCGCGCGAATGACCTCAACAAGGCTCTTATCGGCATGGTCCGTGCCTTCGATCGCGTCGTTCGTTTTGTTCACATAGGCCTGATGGTGCTTGCCGTAGTGATAATTCAGCGTGTCTTCCGAGATATGCGGGGCCAGCGCGGTCTTGGCATATGGTAAATCGGGAAGTGCAAAGGCCATGGGTCGAGTCTCCTGTCTTTCGTGTCTCGCTACCTCAATGCGCAGCTGAGACGAAAGGTTCAAGGCGAGGCGGCATGCCGCATGCCTTCAACTCTTATGGAGATCGTGACGCTTCATGGCGTGTCGCAGCTGGTCGTAACTGAGCGCGAGGCGCGCCGCTGTTTCACGCTGATTGTAGCGGCAACGTTCGAGGGCCGCGATCAGGAGACGCCGCTCATAGGCCTGTACGAAGGACTTCAGATTGTCGCACTCCTCCTCAGACATGTCATCCGGGCAATCGTCCTCGGGCGCAGGCAGTAAAGGCGCGGCGTGAGCAAGCGGCGTCTCCGCCTCCATCGTCAAGTCGGTCGTCGGTCGCCATGGCGACTCAAACGGGTCGAAGCGCAATTCGCTAACGGGTTCGTCCGCATATTCGGCGCTGTAGACTGCGCGTTCGACGACATTCTTTAGTTCGCGAACGTTGCCCGGCCAGTCGTGATTATTCAGTAACGCCATTGCCTCTTCGGTAAAGCCCGGAAAGGCATCCCAACCGATCTCGATCGCCATGCGCGAGGCGAAGTGGCGCGCAAGCTGGGCGATATCGTCTCCGCGGGCGCGCAAGGGGGGTAGCGTCACCACCTCGAAACTCAGCCTGTCGAGCAGGTCGGCCCGGAACTTACCACCATCGGCAAGTCCGGGAAGATCTGCATTCGTCGCGCCCACGATGCGGACGTCGACCTGTCGCAGCTGGTTAGAGCCGAGCCTCGTAAGCTGGCCATATTCGACGACGCGCAACAGCCGCTCCTGCGCCGCCATGCCGAGCGTGGCCAGCTCATCCAAAAACAGGGTGCCACCATCGGCCTCTTCGAACCGGCCCGCCCTCGCCTTCGTCGCCCCGGTGAAGGCCCCCGGTTCGTAGCCAAACAGCTCGGCGTCGAGCAGGTTCTCTGGCAGCGCCGCGCAATTCACCGTCACAAGAGGACCGTCCCATCGATTGGACAGCCGATGCAAACGCTCTGCGACCAGCTCCTTGCCCGTCCCGCGCTCTCCGATGACGAGAACCGGTCGATCGAGCGCAGCCGCGCGCGACGCCTTCTCGATGGCGTCTAGAAGGACGGTCGACTGCCCAACCATGGTAGTACCGGACTGCATGACCGACAATTAGTGCAATTTCCCAACTCTTGGCAATTATTGAATCGACAGAAATTACCTTCTGAACAGCTCGTTAACGTATAACACCCTGTTGCAATTGAACTATGTAAGTTTTTTTCAAAACTGGCACGCCCATTGCTGAACTGAGGACAACGATTACGAATACCAGTTCACCGCAAGCCGAAAGGGGTACCAAGCCATGTTCACCAACCACTCCAACACGAACGTCCTTCGCAGCCTGGTCGCCATCGTCGGCGCGGCGCTTCTGACCGGCACCATCTTCGCCGGCACCATCGGCCCGGATCCCCGCGCCGAGAGCTTCTACGCCGACACGCCAACGGTTTCGGCGCCGGCAAGCAACATCGCCTGACCCGGACGCCAACCGCGTCTTCACCACTTCAAGAAGGAACCAACATCATGTTCAACGCAGCCAACAGCAACGTCCTCCGCAGCACCGTCGCCCTGATCGGCGCCGCGCTCCTCACCGCAACCACGCTCGCGGGCACGATCGGTCCCGATCCCCGCGCCGAGAGCTTCTACTCCGACACGCAAATCGTGTCGGCGTCGGTCACGACGGAAATCGCGTGACCGGACGACCGGCGGGCGGGGTCACTCCCTTGACCATGTCACGTCCCTGACAAACCCGCCCGCCGGTTCGTCGCTTCCCGA
>JBAUIQ010000383.1:0-9727 GCA_049683075.1 Pacificimonas sp. | reverse complement strand
TTCTTGACCAGCCGCGGCGCATATTCCGCAACCTCCAGCCCCGCCGCGCCGAGCGCCGCCAGAACGGCCCCGCGCGCCTGTCCCAATTTTAGGGTCGACTGCGGGTTCTGGTTGGAAAAGACCTCCTCGGCGGCGGCGGTGTCTGGGTCGTGATCGCGCACGACTGCCGCGGTTTCCGCGAACAGCGCCGCCAACCGCGCGGGCATGGGAAGCTTCGCAGGCACCTTGATCGTCCCGTTCGCGACGTGACTCAATCGCGCACCGTCCGCCCGGATCACGCCCCAGCCCGTCGCCGTCAGGCTGGGGTCGATACCGAGGATCAGCATGAGTTCACGGCCTAGCCCTCGATCTTCGCCATCACCTCGTCGGAGATGTCGTAATTGCCGTAGACGGTCTGTACGTCGTCATCATCGTCGAGCGCGTCGATCAGCTTGAACAGCGTTTCGGCCGGGCCTTCGGGCACATCGACCGTCTCCATCGGTTTCCCGTAGAGCTTCGCGCCCTCCGGCTCGCCGATCTGGTCCTCCAGCGACTTCGATACCTCGTGCAGGGCGTTCGCCTCGGTAAAGACTTCATGATCTTCGTCACCCGAGGAATCGACATCGTCCGCGCCGGCTTCCAGCGCCGCTTCGAACAGCTTGTCGGCGTCGATCGCGTCCTTCTTGTATGTGATCAGGCCGACATGTTCGAAGCCGTGCGTCACCGTCCCCGGCCCGCCGACATTGCCGCCGTTCCGCGAGAAAATGGTGCGGACGTTCGTGTTCGTGCGGTTGCGATTGTCGGTCAGCGTCTCGACGATCAACGCCACACCGCCGGGGCCAAATCCCTCGTAGCGGATTTCCTCGTAATTTTCTTCATCGCCGCCCGTCGCCTTGTCGATGGCGCGTTGGATATTGTCCTTCGGCATCGACTGGGATTTCGCGGCCTGGACGGCGGCGCGCAGGCGCGGGTTCATGTCCGGATCGGGCATGCCCATCTTCGCGGCAACCGTGATTTCGCGCGACAATTTGGAGAACATCGCGGAGCGCTTTTTGTCCTGCGCGCCCTTGCGATGCATGATGTTCTTAAATTTACTATGGCCTGCCATGGAGCTCGCTTCTTCGCGGGTGTGAATGTCGTGGCGACGCGTCTAGCGCGCGGCGGGCGCACCCTGCAACCGCGCGGCATAAGTCATGGCCGCAACGGCCAGCGCGAGAACCGCGACGAGCGTGAAGAGGTCCGCCGCCGCGTAGACATGAGCGAGGAGGATATTCGAAAGTTCGAACGCTGGTCCCGGCAACGGCACCGCCAACCGGACGGTCGGCCCGACAAGCGCGATCAGGAGAGATGCACCGATCAGCGACAGCGCGCTGCCGTTGATACCGCGCCACCAATGGCGCTCGAGCGGCGACAGGATCGCCGTCGCCGTCCCGGCGAATAGCGGCAGGAACCTCGCCACTAGCACCGCTGAGAGCAGTCCGGCGAGAAGCATGACGATCTCCGGCTGTCCGAAGGTGATGCCCTCCATGAACAGTCGGTGCGCGGCCATGCTGGGGAGGGCAGCAATCAGCGCGAACAAGAGCGCCGCAAAAACGAAGATCAGGAAGGCGAGCGTCGGTCGCCATGGCTGGGGATGGCCCGCCATGACCCGGATCAGCAGGTAAGGGAGCCAGAAGCGGACGAGAAACGCCGCCGCCGCTTCGACATTCAGGAGCCAATCGGCCTGCTGCTGTTCTGTCGGCAGGAACAAGATCATCGCTTTACCACTGAAGATCAGCGCGAGGACGAGCCAGTAGCGTGTCGGCAAAGCCACAAGATTGGCCGCCGTGGCGGTCAGCCAGTCGGGAAGCGCCTTGTCATCCTGCACGCGGCGCCCCCAACATGTATACCGACAGTCGCTTTCTCCGGAAGCGCACCTGCCCGGCTAAAGCTTAACAGCCGTACCGCTTGCCGTGACCATCAGCATCGAGCCGGTCTCGCCAATCACTTCGTAATCGAGATCGATTCCGACGACGGCGTCCGCACCCAGCTTCTTGGCGTGGGCCTCCATGTCCAGCATCGCCTCCTCGCGCGCTTCGCGAAGGGCATTCTCATAAGCGCCAGCGCGGCCACCGACGATGTCGCGAATGCCTGCGAATAGATCCTTGAAGATGTTCGCGCCGAGGATCGCTTCGCCCGTGATGACGCCGAGATAATCGCGCACGGGGCGTCCCTCCAGCGTCGGGGTGGTCGACATGATCATTTCAGCGCTCCCATGGCCTGTTTCAGCATGACGGTACAAAGGTTCGCGCGATATTCCGCGCCTGCGTGAATGTCGCTGGACATCTCGTCTGGATCCGGCGGTGCCACGCCCGAAAGATCGCCGTCCGCCGCGATCACCTCTTCCGCGCTCGCCCAGCGAAAGACGCCCGGTCCGGCACCGACGACCGTGACGCGAACCCCGTCCGCGAATTTTGCGACGAAAACGCCCGCCAGCGCATAGCGGGACGCGGGGTGCCGGAACTTCGCATAGGCCGCCTTATCCGGAATGCGAAAGCCGACCCGCCGGATCAATTCGCCCTCTTCAAGTGCGGTATAAAACATGCCGAGGAAGAACTCGTCCGCCGCGATCGTCCGCCGGTCCGTCTCGATCATTGCTTCGAGACCCAAAACGGCCGCCGGATAGTCCGCCGCCGGATCGTTATTCGCAAGCGCCCCGCCGAGCGTGCCGCGATTCCTGACCTGCGGATCGCCGATGAGAAGCGCCATCTCCTTCAGCGCCGGAATTGCGTCCGCGCCCTCGGCGACGTCCCGATGCCTGGTCATCGCGCCGATCCACAGCTGGTCGCCCTCGACGGCAAGGCCGTGCAGTTCCTCAAGCCCGCTGAGATCGACCAACCCGTCCGGATCGCGCAACCGCGCCTTCATTGCGGGGATCAGGGTGTGGCCACCAGCCAGATAGGCGACGTCGCCGCCCGCACCCGCCGCCGCGACTGCGCTTCCGACATCAGATGCCCGCGTGATGTTCATGCCGCCACCTCGTCCGTCCGGCCGCCCATGGCGCGCGCGCCGCGCCGGATTGCCTTCACGATATTCACATATCCGGTGCAACGGCAAAGATTACCCTCCAACTCATGCGCGATGGTCGCCTCGTCGACGTCCGCGCCGTGCCGTTCGTAAATGCCGATGCCCGTCATCACCATGCCGGGCGTACAGAAGCCGCATTGCAGGCCGTGCTCGTCCTTGAACGCCTGCTGCATCGGATGCAGCACATCGCCGTCCGCCAGCCCCTCGACCGTCGTCACCGCCGCCCCTTCGGCCTGCGCGAGGAACATGGTGCAGGCCTTCACCGGCTCACCGTCCAGCATGACGTTGCACGCGCCGCACTGGCTCGTATCGCAGCCGATATGCGTGCCGGTCAGGCTAAGCGTTTCGCGAAGCGCGTCGACAAGGAGGGCGGTCGGGGGCGCATCGACCGTGGTCGCATCGCCATTCAGGGTCAGGGAAGTAGCCATACGGCTGGCTCTAGCGGCCGCTTGCGCACCCGCCAAGCTGCGCGAAACCATGGGTGGTGAGGACGCCAAATGAGAACGGGGCGGCGAATGTCGGGCCGCCGGTAAAGGGGCCGTGGACTCGCCGCCCCGCTCTTGGGTCGTTGATTGGGGTCGTTCGAGAGGGGGCGACAGGTCCGGGGCCGTGGCCCTGTCGCCCATTCTCTGAACTTGGCTCCATTCGACCGGGGCTGGCCGATATGCGGAACCGGGTACTTAGTCACCAGGACCGGGGCCTTGGCCTCTAGCGATGGATATAGGGTAGCAACCCGCGTGCCAGTTTCGTCTGCAACCATCTGCCAAGGGCTTGGGTGGTTACCGTCTGATTTAGTCCAGCTTTGGTACGGGGTCCGCTGTTCCGTCCGTCCCGGAATGGAACGTCGGAGGCGTAACGACCGCTAGCCAAGCGCGAGTCCCGCCGTCTTCGCCGCCGTCATGAAACGTCGAACGATTTCCGCAACATCGTCTAATGTGTGCTCGGCGCAAAGCGAGCAGCGCAGAAGGTGTAGCCCCGGCGTCGCCTGCGGCGGGACCATGTTCACATAGACACCTTCCTCGATCAGCGCGGTCCACATCTTCGCGCTGGTCTCCTGATCCGGCATCCGCACCGCAATGATGGCGCTTTCCGCCGTCTCGGTGCCCAGCGCGAAGCCATGGTCGCGGAGCCCCTGGTGCATGGCGCGTGAGACAGCCCAGAGATTTTCGCGCTTATCATGCGCGTGCATCAGCTTGCGGATCGATGTCGCCGAGGAGGCGACGACGGCGGGCGGCAGGCTGGCCGTGTAGACATAGGGACGGGCGGTGAAGCGCAGCACGTCGAAGGCCGGGTGATTGGATACGATAAAGCCACCGACGGTGCCGACCGATTTAGAGAAGGTGCCGACGACGAAATCCACATCGTCCGCGACGCCCGCCGCCTCGAAGACGCCGCGCCCGTTCTCGCCGAAGAACCCCATGGCGTGCGCCTCGTCGACGACGATCATCGCGCCCGCGGCCTTTGCGACAGCGACCATCTCCTTCAGCGGCGCGATGTCGCCCACCATGGAATAGACGCCCTCGAGCACCACGAGCACGCCCGCGCCCTCCGGCACGCGTTTCAGGCGCTTTTCGAGGTCCTCGACATTATTGTGCTTGAACCGCACGACGTCGGCATTGCCCATGGCGCAGCCGTCATAGATCGACGCGTGGCTGTCGGCGTCGAGCACGATATAGTCACCGCGACCGGCAATCGCCGACATCAGACCCAGATTGGCCTGATAGCCGGTCGTAAAGACCATCGCATGGTCCATGTCGTAAAATTCGCGCAGCGCCGCCTCGCACTCCGCATGGCCCTGATAGGTGCCATTCAGCACCCGGCTCCCGCTCGTGCCGCTGCCATACTCCTTCAGGGCCTGCGTCCCCGCGGCGATGACGTCCGGGTCGAACGTCATGCCCATATAATTATAGCTGCCCACGAGCATGATCTCACGCCCGTCGACTAAGGCCCGCGTCGGCGAGATCATCTTGTCCATCTTCAGATGGAACGGATCGCGCAGCCCCGACGCCATCAACCCCTCATATTGATCGATCAGCGGCTGAAACTTCTGGAAAAGGTCCGGCCGTCCGTGCGGCCGCGTGCCCTCGTCAGGCAAGACCACCTCGTCCGCGGCGTCGAGCGCCGCCGCTCCGCTCGCGTCGGTCATTCGCCTGCCTTTATCTTGGCGACCGCGCCCGCGACGTCGCCGATGGTTTCGAGGTCCGGCAGCATGTTGACGGGCAGGAGGATGTCATATTCGTCCTCGATCTCCGCAACGAGGTCCATCACGGTCAGGCTGTCGAGTTCGAGGTCGTTGGCGAAGCTCGTCTCCGCCGTCAGCTCGATGCCCTTCTTGTTGAAGGGTTCGATGATTTCGATGAGGCGCGGCAGGATGCTTTCGCGCGTTGGGGTCGTTTCGGTCATAGGACAGGCCCTTAAAGTCTCGCCAATGTCACTGCCAACCGAATGTGGCGCGATAGGGGCGCGTCAGATCAGCCCTTTCTCGCGATACCATGTGGCGGTGCGGGCAATGCCGACCTCCGGGTCTACTTCTGGTGACCAGATGCCAAGCTGCACCAACGGATCGACACTCGCCGTCCAGTCGGGGTGCGCGATGTAGCGCGCTCGGTCGCGACTCAGCTTCGGTAAGCCGCCCGCGATCCTGGCGCGCAGCCCGTCGAGCGCCGCGCCTACGGACAGCGCCGCGAGTGGCAGGGTGGCCACCCTGACGTCTCGTCCGACGCCGCGCCCGACCAGCCGCGCGAATGACGCGTGATCGAGACCGCCCGTGCCATCCTCGATCTCGTATGTCTCCCCAATACCTGCGGCGCTCGTCGCCAGCGCGAGCAGAGCGCGCGCCAGGTCCGTCACATAGATCAGCGAAAACCGTCCGCGACCCGGCGCGACGCCAAGCCCCTTCTGCGCCAGCCGGTAAATGTCGAGCCTCTCGGTCTCGCCCGGGCCATATACGGCGGGCGGCCTCAGGATCGTCCAATCGAGGTCACTTTCCCGAACCAGAGCGTCGGCCGCCGCCTTCGACGCGCCATAGCGGGACAGCTCCGGTTCTCGCGCGGCAAGCGAAGAGACGTGCACGAACCTTGATACGCGCGCAGCCTCTGCCGCCGCAATCACGGTGGCCGTCCCGTCGACATTCCCGGCGCGAAACCCGGCCTCGTCGCGCGCATTCACGACGCCTGCTACGTGAACGACGGCATCCGCGCCCTCGCACAGCGCACCCACGTCCGACAGATCGCCCTTGATCCACGTCACGCCTTTGCGAGCCGACTGGTCCCGCCTTGTCAACGCGCGGACGTGATGGACGTCGGCGATCGCAAGATCGAGAAGATGGCGACCGACGAACCCCGTGCCGCCGGTGATTGCTAGTGTGATCGCGCTGCCGGAAGACATCATTCAGTCCTGCAAACCCATCAGTCATCCCAGCGAAGGCTGGGATCCATCTCTGAATCTATCCGCCTGGTTTGAAGGCATAGAGATGGATTCCTGCCTGCGCAGGAATGACGATCCGTAGCCATGTAAAGGTGTTGCGCAGACAGGAGTCCATGGCTGCAGTTGACATTCAAACTTGGCAACCCGGTCAGGCCGCGACCGCCAGCGGCCGAATCTCGCCCGACAGATAAAGAGCGCGTGCTTTCGACCGGCTGAGCTTCCCCGAACTCGTGCGGGGCAGGGTGCGCGGGCCGACGAGTTCGACGACGCTGTTCATGCCGGTCAGTGTCTTGATGCGCGCGCGGATGTCCTCGACCAGGCGCGCACGCTCGGCCTCGTCGCTCGTACGGCATTGCACGAGAACGGCGGGGGCTTCCTCGCCCTCGGGCGTCGTGACGGAGAAGGCCGCGATGTCGCCCGCCTTGAAGTGCGGCATCTGCTCGACCGTCCACTCGATGTCCTGCGGCCAGTGGTTCTTGCCGTTGACGATGATCATGTCCTTGGCGCGGCCGACGATGTAGATCGCACCTGCCTTCATATAGCCCATGTCGCCGGTATCGAGCCAGCCGTCCACCATGCAGGCGGCGGTCGCCTCGGCGTCGCGGAAATAGCCCGTCATGATGCTCGGCCCGCGGGTCAGCACCCGGCCGATCTGGCGTTCGCCAAGCACCTCTTCCGACGGCCCGCGTACCTCGATTTCCATGTCGGGCAGCGGGTAGCCGCAATTGACGATCTTGCGCTTCCTTTTCTCACCAACCGCATGGCCATTCATGGCGCCGCCCGCCCCCGCGAGCAGCCGCTCGTCGACTTCGTCGACTTCGATCCCCGCGCCCGGCTTCGTCATCGTGACGGCGAGCGTCGCCTCGGCAAGGCCATAGCTCGGCAGGAAGGCGCCCGCGTCGAACCCGGCGGGCGCGAAGGTTTCCGCGAACTGGTTCATGACGCTCGGGCGGATCATGTCCGCCCCGTTGCCGGCGACGCGCCAGCGCGACAGATCGAACTTCTCGCCCGCCTTCGTCATCGACGACACGCGACGCGAGCAGATGTCATAGCCGAAGGTTGGCGAATAGCTGAGCGTCGTCCCTTCGTTCCGCGTAATCAGCTTCAGCCAGCTCAAGGGCCGCCGCGCGAAATCCTCGGTCGCCAGATAATCCGCCGACACCTGGTTGGCGACGGGCGACAACAGGCACCCGACGAGGCCCATGTCGTGATAGAAAGGGAGCCAGCTGACGACCCGGTCGGTCGGTCGCAGTTCCACACCGACCGCATGGCCATTCAGATTGGCGAGGAGCGCCCGGTGCGTGACCTCGACCCCGTGCGGGAAGCGCGTCGAGCCGCTGGAATATTGCAGATAGGCGATGTCGTCCGGACTGGCCGTGGGCAGTTCAGCCGCCGGCGTTGGCTTGGCAGCAAAGGCCTCCCACCCCAGCACCTCTACCGGTCCAAGCGCCGCCGCCGCTTCGGTCACGAAATTCGCCAGCGCATCCGGTGCCAGCGCCAGTTTTGGGTCGCAACTCGTCAGCTGGTTGCGGATCTGCTCGATATAACCTTCGCGTCCGCCAAAGCTGGTCGGCAGGGGCAGCGGTACCGGCAGCGCGCCCGCCAGAACGGTTCCGAAAAACGCCTCGACAAAAGCTGCGCTGGTCTCCGCGATCAACGCGACGCGGTCGCCCGGCGCAACGCCCATGGCGATCAGGCGGCGGGCATGCGCCTTCGCCGTCGTCTCGATCTCGGCATAGCTGCGCGTTACCGGGTTGGCCCCGCGCGCATCGAAGAAATTCAGTCCGCATGCGCCGGTCGCGGCATAGCTAAGTGCCTCACCCAGCGTTGCGAAGTCCGCGAGGCGGCGCGACGTACCACTGTCGGTCGGCGTCACGCGCTCGTCCGCTTCGTCAGTCATGTCGCTTGTCATACGGAGACCGATGTCGCTTTCGCCCGGCCCGTCTTCGGCATTTCCGAAATCGTCACTCGTAATCCTCATCCGGCAGTCACCGTCCGCGCGTCTGTTACACAAAATTTGCATGATGCCAAAAGGCCGATGCGCGTCGTCGGCGTTCAAAGTTCGGCGCGCTTGTGGCAGCATCATGGCGTGGCCACCGAGAAATCTTTCCGAAATCGCGATTTCGACGCGCCGCGAAAGCGCAAGACATTGGATGCGGCGGGCCTCCGCGCGCTCGCCCTGCGCTATGTCGAACGATATGCGACGACGCACACGAAACTGCTGCGCTATCTGGGGCGAAAGATCAGGGAACGGGACTGGACGGATGAGGCGCCGCCCGATCCCGAGGCACTTGCCAACCGTTTCGTCGAACTCGGCTATGTCGACGATCGCATCTATGGCGAAGCGAAGGCGCGTAGTCTCGCCAGCCGCGGCTACGGCAAGCGCCGCGTCGACGGCGCGCTGCGCGAAGCGGGCATTTCAGACGGCCTGCGCGACGAAATTGCTGCGCAGCATAAAAGCCGTGCTGCACTTCTGGTCTTTGCGAAACGCAAGCGCCTCGGCCCCTTTGCGACCGACGCGCCGGATCGCGATAAAGAGCGAAAACAGTTCGCCGCCTGCCTTCGCGCCGGACATGATATGGACGATGTCAGACGCCTGTTCGCCGCGACCGACGCGACGGACCTCGAAGCCGAATGGTCCGCCGCAGACGACGGGATTTAGCTCAGTGTGGCAAAGGACTTCGCATCGAATTCCTCGAGCTCGTCATGCCGCCCTTCTTTCACCTTCGAAGCCCAGTGCGGATCCTGAAGCAGCGCCCGGCCCACCGCGATCATGTCGAACTCGCCCTTGTCCAGACGTTCGATGATGTCGGCGATGGGCCTGGTCTTCGACCCTTCGCCGCCGAAGCTGCCGATGAAGTCTGATGAAAGCCCCACCGAGCCGACCGTGATCGTCGGTTTGCCTGTCAGTTTCTTCGTCCAGCCCGCGAGATTCAGCCCCTCCTCGCCATCGATCTCCGGCCATTCCGCTTCCCACCAGCGGCGTTGCGAGCAATGAAAGATGTCGACGCCGGCGTCGACGAGCGGCGCGAGGAAGCTTTCCAGCTCGTCCGGGCTTTCGGTCAGGCTGACATTGTAATCCTGCTGCTTCCACTGCGAGTAGCGCAGGATCAGCGGCATATCGGCGGGCATCTTCGCCTTGCAGCCGCGAATGATTTCGGCGGCGAAGGCCGTGCGCTCGGCTGCCGTCGCGCCGCCATATTCATCCTCGCGGCGGTTCATCATGCCCCAGAAGAACTGGTCGATCAGATAGCCG
>JBAUIQ010000382.1:0-7257 GCA_049683075.1 Pacificimonas sp. | reverse complement strand
GAAACGGATCGGATCAAGAGTGACGATCCGGGTGAGGGGCGTCGTCCCTGCCGTGACGAAATCGCCGATGCTGACTTCGCGTTCGGACACGCGGCCCGAAATCGGCGCCCGTATCGTAGTGAAGTTGAGATCTAGCTGCCGCGTTGCCAGCGTCGCCTTCGCCGCCTCGACGTCGGCGGTGGCCGTGCGAACGGCGGTCTCGTTCTCTTCGAACTCTTCCTGGCTGATGGCCTCCGCCTCTCGAAGACCACGTGCGCGGTTCCGAATGCTGACAGCATTGCGACTTGCAGCTTCAGCACTCGAAACAGCGGCCTGAGCTTCATTTACCGCCGCGCGGTACGGGCGGGGATCAATCCGAAGGAGCGGCTGTCCCGCGCTGACATCGTCGCCATCCTGCATATAGATGCGATCGATCTGCCCGGATACGCGGGGACGTAGTTCCGCGTCCTGCTCCGCTTCGAAGCGGCCGATATACTCGTCCCAGTCACGCACTTCCCTTTGGAGGGGCAGGGCCACGGATACCGTTGGTGGCTGTTGCTGCTGTTCTTCGTCTCCACCCGAACATGCCACTAAGCTCAGCAACGCTAGGACGGAGGCGATGTAGGCGAAGCGCATGGCGTTCGCCTAGTCAGTTTGACTTAGATTAAGCAAGCACCTCTTTGATATCCCGGGCGAAACGACGCCTACTCGACGCGCGCGGAGACAATTTTGCCGGGCGCGGCGGGGGGTTCGCCCTTGGGCAGCGCGTCGACATGCTCCATGCCTTCGGTGACTTCGCCCCAAACGGTGTACTGGCCATCGAGAAACTCGGAGTCTTCGAAGCAGATAAAGAATTGGCTGTTCGCGCTGTCCGGATTCTGTGCGCGGGCCATGGAACAGGTGCCGCGCGTATGCGGCTCGGAATTGAACTCCGCCTTCAGGTCGGGAAGGTCGGAGCCTGACATCCCCGTGCCGGTCGGGTCGCCACCCTGCGCCATGAAACCGGGTATCACGCGGTGGAACACTACGCCGTCGTAGAACCCGTCCTTTGCAAGCGACGTGATCCGCTCGACATGGTTCGGGGCAAGGTCGGGCCGCAGGCGAATCCAGACCTCCGCATCCTCGGACGTGTCCAGCTTTAGGATAAGGGTCTTCGCGTCGGCCATGATGGTCGTTCCAATTCGGATTTTGATGTCGGGCTTGCCCCCGCCATAACGCCTTCATAGATGGTCGCAAGAGGGGCGCTTAGCTCAGTTGGTAGAGCATCTCGTTTACACCGAGAGGGTCGGCAGTTCGAGCCTGTCAGCGCCCACCATTCCCTCCCCTATATTCGTTTACGTCAAATGGTCGCGCAACCGCGCGGGGACGTCGTTCGTAGGTACTTCGCAATGCGAAACACTACGAAGGAATATTTTCCATGGCCGACCTTATCGACCGCTTGAAACAGGACCACGACCATCATCGCGAGATCCTCGCGAAGCTAGCCGACGCAAACGGCGCGGTGCGCCAGAATCTGTTCGATCAGTTCAAGGCGGAAGCCACCAGTCACGCCAATGCCGAAGAGCAGACGCTTTACGCGGAAATGATGGCCGACCCGGAAACGCAGGATGAAGCACGACACAGCGTCTCCGAGCACAAGCAGATCGAAGATTATGTTTCGACGCTAGAGGGGCTCGAAACGTCGAGCGACGATTGGATGGCGACGTTCCTGAAGCTGAAGCATCGGTACGAGCATCACATCGAGGAAGAAGAGAATGAGTTCTTCCCGAAGGCCAAAGACGAGATCGAGGAAGCGCGCCGCGCGGAGCTTGGCGACAAATTCGCAGAGCGAAAAGATGCCGAACTCTCTGAGGCCAAGGCTGCCTAGGAGACGGGCACACCCGGTAACAGTTTTGCCGAACGGATCGTCAGCGAGGTCTTCACATGTTCGACGTGGGGCGCGCTCGTCAGTGACGATGTCAGGAACTGCTGAAACTCCTGAAGATCGCGGGCGACGATCTTCAGGATGAAATCGATCTCGCCGTTCAGCATGTGGCATTCACGGACGGGCGGCAGATCAGACACATAGGCTTCGAACGCCTGGAGATCTTCCTCCGCCTGGCTCTTCAGGCTCACCATCGCGAATACCGTAATGCCATAGCCAAGCGCGCCTGAGGCGAGCCGCGCATGATAGCCTTCGATCAGTCCGGCTTCCTCGAGCGCACGCACGCGGCGCAGGCATGGAGGGGCAGTCAAGCCGACGCGCTGCGCCAGTTCGACGTTCGTCAGTCGACCATCGTCCTGTAATTCCCGCAGGATCGCCAAGTCGATGTCATCAAGTCGCTGTGTTCGATTCGGAATGTCATGTCCCCCGCCGCGTTCCCACACCGCACATTCTGAGAAAATCCTATACGAAAATTGCGGCTCGATGCAACGGAACGTCGGGCGAGAAAAACGAAAAATAGCAACGCGCTCTTAAGTCGTTTCGGGTATGACATCGCGCAAGAATGTTTGACCTTTCTTTCCCCACCACCCGCCGCTCGTGATGCGGATCGACACCCGGACCCAAACCATCCTCGGCTGGTCGTGGCAAAGCGACCCGGTTGTTGCGGGGAGAGCGGCCGCGCAACTTCTATCCATTCTGGAGTTTCAGCCGGCGGAGACACGAGCGCGGCGTTCTCTGTTCCGCGCTCTCCTGATGCTACGGGCGTCTCTCGATGAGAGCACAGCCAAAGCGCTCATTGAACGGGCACCGACACAAGAGGCCGCGGCTATCCGACGACGACTCTTGGGGCCAAAGCCTCACAAGCCAAATCAGGCTAAAAGTGACTCGGATTTGGGCGATATTCTCTCGACCGACGCGGACGAGCATCTTCGAGCAGCGGAAAAGCCCGCGACGGCGCCACCGGTGCCGCCCCCATCTGCAGAAGACTTCGAAACGCCCGCTGAAGTCGTCGCGACGCCGACCAGAGCGGCCGCCGGGGCCAAGCTGGCGGCGCTAACCGCTCGCGTCGAAAGCCTTCGCTCGGTATCGCTCATACCATCCCGGCAGACCTTTCAGTGGCGGAGCGATCGGCAGAACCGCATCATCGATGGTTATCGAGGCTTCGGGGCCGATGAGGCCTTCTCGCTCCACGCATTCAGCCCTGGCGATCCGAAGGGCTTTTCCCGTGTGCTCGCCGGCCATCGCGCGATCGATTCTGAGCACGTGTCATATCGTGACGGCCCGTCATTCCTGCTCTCCGCAAGTCCGACATTCACGCCGAAGGGACAATTCTCCGGATATGTCGGAAACGCCGTCGCCGCGACCGCGGCCAATATGGAGCGCCTTACATTCGGTGTGACGGCGGAAGATGTTGCCGACCTCGCTCATGAGGTGAGGACGCCACTAAACGTCATTCGGGGCTACGCGGAGTTGATAGAAAGCACCGTTCTCGCCCCCGAGGCGGCGCCGACAAGGGCAGATGCTCGTCAGATCATTCAAGAGGCCGAGAGGATGCTGACCGCTCTCGACATGCTCGGGGAAGGAGCGGACCTCGCGTCAGCGGCCGACGCGGATGAAAGCGTTCCCGCACTAGATCGGCTATCGGCCGACCTCATGACCTTCGCACAGCGGCGGAATGTTCGTCTCTCATTCGAGGTCGGCGAGGTGGCCGCCGACCTTCGGCTCACATCGTCGCTGGAGCAGGCGCTTCGCCGCTTTGCGACCGCCCTTATCGCGCTCGCCAGTCCTCTTGAGAGCCTTTCGATCATCGTGGCGGAGCGATCAATCGAGCTGCGGCGTCCAAGCAGTCTCCGCGGCCTGCCGGAATCGGCGCTGCTGTCCGGTAAAAAACCGACCAGTCACGACCAACCGCTCCTCGGCACGTCCTTCACCCTTCGCCTTGTGCGCAGGGCTGCGGAGAGGGCGGGCGGGCGATTTACCGTCGAGAAGGAATGCTTTCGTCTGACGCTGCCCGACCCAGTCGAGATCGGCTCGCAATCGGAAGCCACTCCCCCTAGATAGTTTCCCAAAGAATAAGCTTTCGAAGGGAATAAAGGCATGGCTGCCAGCGAGCATGTGAAGGTCGCGATTATCGGCTCCGGACCGGCAGGATATACCGCCGGTGTCTACGCTGCCCGCGCGGCGCTCGACCCGGTCATGATCCGTGGCATCCAGCCGGGCGGTCAGCTCACTATCACGACCGATGTCGAGAACTGGCCAGGCGAAGTCAGCATCATGGGCCCCGACCTGATGATCAAGATGGAGGAGCAGGCGAAGGCGCTCGGCACCGACATTCGCGATGATCTGGTGACGGATGTTGATTTCTCCCGGCGGCCTTACGCGCTTACCCTCGAATCTGGCGGCACCATTCATGCCGAGACGGTCGTGATTGCGACGGGCGCACAGGCGCGCTGGCTCGGTCTCGAGAGCGAAGAGAAATTCCGTGGCTTCGGCGTCAGTGCCTGTGCGACCTGCGATGGCTTTTTTTATCGCGGAAAGACCGTCGCTGTTGTCGGAGGCGGAAACACCGCCGTCGAGGAAGCGCTGTTCCTCACAAACTTCGCGGACAAGGTTTATTTGATCCATCGCCGTGACGAACTGCGTTGCGACGCGACCAACGAGGCGCGCCTCTTCGCAAACAAGAAAGTCGAACCCGTCTGGAACGCCACTGTTGCCGAAGTCATGGGCGACGAGAACCCGCTGTCGGTAACGGGCGTGAAGCTCGTCGGTACGAACGGCGCACCGAACCGTGAACTTGCGGTCGATGGTCTGTTCATCGCCATCGGTCACGATCCCGCGACGCAGCTCTTCACGGACCAGGTCGACATGGACGAGGACGGCTACATCCTCACGGCACCTGACTCGACGGCAACGTCGAAGCCCGGCGTCTTCGCGGCTGGCGACGTCAAAGATCATATCTATCGCCAGGCCGTTACCGCCGCAGGCATGGGTTGCATGGCGGCGCTGGAGGCCGAACGCCTTCTCGCCAGCGAAGAAGCTGCCGAGCCGGAGCGCGTGGCGGCCGAATAACAAAAGAGGAGGGGAGGGGCCGATGAGCGCGTTCGACTGGGACAAGCTGCGCCTCTTTCACAGCGTCGCGGAGGCGGGCAGCTTCACCGAAGGTGCGCGGCGTCTCGGCATGAGCCAACCCGCGCTTTCCCGCCAAATTGCTGCCCTCGAGGAGGCGCTAGGCGCGAAGCTGTTTCATCGCCACGCACGCGGGCTCGCGCTAACGCATGAGGGCGAGCAGTTGGCCGAGGTGGCAACAGAGAGCCACGACCATATCGAGCGGGTTCGCCAGACAATCGAACAGTCTCAGGGCAAGCCGACTGGCGAGATCCGCCTGACAACGACGATCAGCTTCGGCTCGACCTGGCTTGCTCGTGCTCTGGCCGACTTCGGACCGCTCTATCCCGATATCACCGTCGCCATGATTCTCGCCGATGACGATCTCGACCTCGCGCGTCGGGAGGCCGATGTCGCCATCCGTTTCGCGCCACCACAGCAGCAGGGCCTGGTGTCGAAACGTTTGGAGGCCGTGCGCTATCGCCTCTGCGCCTCACCGGGATATCTTGAGGCTAACGGGACACCGGCCGATGTTGCCGATCTTGACAGTCATCGGCTTGTCGCGTTCGGCGATCCGGCACCGGGGCCGATTCGCGGCGTCAATTGGAGCCTGGAGGTTGGCAACACCGGATCGCCGCGCATCCCGGCGCTCACCGTTAACAGCATCTATGGCCTTGCGCAGGCCGTGGAGAACGGCGCCGGAATCGCGGCTCTGCCAAGTTATCTGATTTTGTCTTCCGGACGATTGCAGACCATCCTGCCGCAAGCACAAGGCCCTGTTTACCGGACATACTTTGTTTACCCAGAGGAGCTGCGCGGCTCCGTGAGGATGCAGGTTCTCCGCGACTTCATCCTGAAGCGTATGAAGAGCGATCCTCTCGATATTTGAGCATTATGCGCGCCGTGCATGGCTAATCTGCGTCATGATGCACTGCACAATGTGGGAGCGATGCGCCAAATGACACTCAACGCGGCGGTCATGAACCGCCCCGCAGAATCGAATGACCCGCCTCCCTCCCTTTTGCGGAATTCGATCGGACGCCCGACCACTCCTCCCTCCCTCCCCGGTCGGGCGTCCCACTGCGCCCCCTCCGCCCCGCGCCGGGCTATGGTCCGTTAAGACGCATACGTTATAAAGCGGCGCATGCTCTCCCCACGCGCAGACCAATATGTCCGTTTCCCGGACGACTACGGTCCGAAATTTCTGATCTTCGTCGACACGGAGGAGGAGTTCGACTGGTCGCAGCCGCGCCGCCGCGACGCCACCGACGTGAAGGCGGTGAAGGCGCTGCCCGATATTCAGAAACTCATGCGCTCTTATGGCGCGAAACCGGCCTATCTGGTCGATTATCCGGTCGCCACCGATCCTGATGCCATCGAGGTGCTGAAGGGGTTTCAGGATGAAGGCGGCGCAACCATCGGCGCGCAGCTGCATCCGTGGGTCAATCCGCCCTATCTGGAACAGGTCGTCGAACGGAACAGCTTCCCCGGCAACCTGCCCCGTGCCGTAGAGCGCGCAAAGCTCGAATCGCTCAGCGAGGCGATCGGCGCAGGCTTCGGGGAGCGCCCCATCGTCTACCGCGCGGGCCGTTATGGTGTCGGCCCCAATACCGAAGCGCTGCTCGACGAGCTCGGCTATCGAATGGATGTCTCGGTGCGCCCCTATTTCGACTATCAGGACGAGGGCGGACCCAGCTTCCATGGCATCGAACCCGCTGCGTATTGGACAGGCCCCGAACGCCGCCTTCTTGAGCTACCACTGTCGAGCACATTCACGGGCGGCCTGCGCTCCCTCGGGGAACCGGCCTTTCGATTCGCGAGCCGAGTGCCGCACCTGAATGGCATTCTGTCCCGCAGTCGCCTTCTCAGTCGGATCGCGCTCACACCGGAGGGAATACCCGAGGCAGAGGCGGTCGCCGCCGTCAAACAGATGCTTGCGGCGAAGATACCGATCATCTCGATCAGCTTCCATTCGCCCTCCGTCGAACCGGGCCATACACCCTATGTCCGCGATGCCGACGACCTTGCGAAGTTCTTTCACTGGTTCGAAGCGGTGCTAGACACGCTGGTCGATGGCGGCGCGCAGCCTACGAGCGTGGAGGACGTCGTCGCGCACGCTGATCGCCTGCGTGATGAGGGCTTGCTTGAAGCGGGGCGGGTGGCTGGCTAAGCGCCGAGCGTTCCGGGCGGGGCCTGTAGCTCAATTGGTTAGAGCTGGCCGCTCATAACGGCTTGGTTGGGGGTTCGAG
>JBAUIQ010000381.1:0-2179 GCA_049683075.1 Pacificimonas sp. | reverse complement strand
GACATGGACGCCTTCTTCGCGAGCGTCGAACAGCGCGACAATCCCGAGCTGCGCGGGCGCCCCGTCGCCGTCGGTGGCTCGAAGGCGCGGGGCGTCGTCGCCGCGGCCAGCTACGAGGCCCGTCAATATGGCGTGCGATCCGCCATGCCATCGGTGACGGCGGCGCGCCTGTGCCCGGACCTCGTTTTCGTCAAATCCAACTTCGACCGCTATCGCGAGGTGTCGGAGCATATCCGCGAAATCTTCCGGCGGCACACGGAGATCATCGAACCCCTGTCGCTCGACGAAGCCTATCTCGATGTCACCGCGTCCGGACGTCCCGCGACCGACATCGCCCGCGACATCCGCGCCGCCATCAAGGCGGAAACCCATCTGACCGCCTCGGCGGGTGTCAGCTACAACAAGTTCCTCGCCAAGCTGGCCAGCGACCAGAACAAGCCCGACGGCCTCTGTGTCATTCGCCCCAACGATGGTGCGGCCTTCGTCCAGAGCCTGCCGGTAAAGCGCTTCCACGGTGTCGGTCCGAAGACGCAAGAACGTATGAAGCGCCACGGCATCGAGACAGGTGCCGACCTCGCCGCGAAGGACATGCCATGGCTGACCGCGCATTTCGGCAAGAGCGCTGGCTATTATTATCGCGCCGCCCGCGGCATCGACCACCGCCCCGTCCGGGCCAGCCGCATTCGCAAGTCCATTGGCGGCGAACGTACCTATTCGAGCGACCTGCAGGAACCGGACGAGCTTGCCGAGGCCCTCGACGGCATCATTGAGAAGGTCTGGGGACGTATCGCTGCCAAGGCGGCGGCCGGACGCACCGTGACGCTCAAGATAAAATTCCAGGACTTCCAGCAGATCACCCGCGCCCAGAGCTTCGCGACCCCCGTCGCCGATCGCGCCACCTTTGCGCAGGTCGGGCACGATCTCCTTCAGGCCGAGCTGCCCGTCCCCAAAGGCGTCCGCCTTCTTGGCCTGACCCTGTCGGGCCTCGTCGGCGTGCCGAAAAAGGTGCCGGGCGAACAATTGGGTCTCGATCTCTAGGCGATCTCGCGGCCCTTCTCATCATGTGTCGCTGCCCAGACCATGCTGCCCGCGGTAAAGCCGTGAATGACGGATGACGCGAGGATGGTGAAGGCGACGGTTGCCCAGAGCATCCCCTCGTCGGCCCATTCGCCTTGGCTCGCGGCATAACCCAGATAGTAAATCGAACCGAGACCACGGACGCCATAGAACGCCACGACACCCCGCTGACGCAGGTTCATGTCCGTTCCGACGAGAGCCAGCATCCCGGCAATCGGCCGGATCACGAAGATCAGCGCGAGCCCGATAATTACCACGGACCAGTCCAGATAAGGCCAGAGCGAAGGAAGGATGCCCCCCAGGAGGACGAGGACGATGGCCGTCACGGCATGCTCCAGTGCCTCAGAGAAGCTGTGGAGGCGACGGTGGAAATCATGCTCCCGCTCCTGCCGCCGAAGGACGATGCCCATCACGAACGCCGCGATGAAGCCATAGCCTTCGACCAGCTCCGTGGCCCCGTAGGTCAGGAGCACGCCCGCCATGGCAACGACGCCCGAGCCGGCTTCGGCAAAGGCGTTCCCACGCGGCCAGGCGAACATCAGCTTGCCGAGAAGCCACCCCGCCGCAACGCCGCCAAGGGCGCCAATCACGATTTTATAAAGGACGTAGATCCCGGCCCACTCGCCCAGCGCAAAGGTGCCGGATCCAAGGAAGATGGCCAGATAGACAAGCGGAAAGGCGAGGCCATCGTTCAGACCGGCTTCGCTCGTCAGTGCAAAGCGGACCGGATGCTCGCCGCCTTCAAGCGGCGGCCCCACCTGCACATCCGCCGCCAGCACGGGATCGGTCGGCGCGAGCACCGCCCCCAACAAAACGGCCGCCGCCATGCCGAGCCCGGCCCAGCTGCCAAGAAGCGCAACGGCGATGATGGTCAGCGGCATGCCGATCAAGAGCAGCCCCGTCGCGGGCCGCCAGTTCGACCATGTGGTCACGTCGTCGATGCGAATGCCGGTCCCGAACAGCGCGATGATGACCGCAAACTCGCTGGTGATCTGCCACAGTGCCGGACGCTCTGTCGGATCGAAAATCTCCGGTATGCCGGGCAGGAAGCCGAAGACGAGAAATCCACCGAGGATCAGTAACCCCGAGGCCGCAGGCTCCC
>JBAUIQ010000380.1:0-3235 GCA_049683075.1 Pacificimonas sp. | reverse complement strand
CTATTCCCTCCAAGCGAGCGATCCAGCCCGAATTTCTATTCGTGGCGGTGGAGGGCGGAGACGTTCTCGGGTCGGTAATGGCGGGCTACGATGGCCATCGAGGCTGGCTCTACTTCGTAGCGGTCCGGCAATCGGAGAGAAGGCGCGGCTTAGGAGCGGCGCTTGTTCGCCATGCAGAGCAGGCATTATTTTCGATTGGGTGCGGTAAGGTAAATCTTCAGGTTCGGACCTCAAATGAGGCGGTCGTTAGCTTCTACCGGCATTTGGGATACGCTGTCGAAGATCGCGTCAGTTTGGGACGACGCCTCTGACTTGCGCAACCTGAATGGCCGCTTTTCGACCGGACATTGATCCATTTGAAAGTCCGAAATTGGTCGGAAGCGGTCGTCGCCAACGCGGCAGACGAGACGTCCGCTTTGCCGGGTGTTTCACCCAGAACTAGACAGCCTGCAATTGGCCCAGAAATGTTCGGTATCTAGGTTGATCCGGTCCCATTCGAACGGCGATATTTGCGCGATGAGCGGGGCGCCTGTCGTTTGTCCGCGCCGTTTCAGTCCTTCCAGCACTTAACGGGAATGTCGGCAGTTTAAAACGGCTATCAAAGTCGTGATCGCGCGATCATTTGGATTCACGGGGACTACGCCGCATACGAATTCTTGGGAACCGGTTTGCCAACAGGACAAAACCGGAAAGGGCGATGACTGTACCGCCGATACCGAACACCAGCAGCCACCAGCTGTTGATACGGTCGCGCTGCGTCCAGTCCATGATGTGCAGTCCCCAGATGAAGTCGAACAGTCGCCAAGTATCGCTTCTGGCAGCCAGCACGGCCCCGTTCGATGCGTCGATATAAACGCGCGTCCCGTCTCCGTCCGCATAGGTGACCTGCCAAGCGGGGAAGGGGCCTCGATACTCGGTCCCGATGGCGGTCTCAATCAGCCGTGCCCCCTTGATCGAGGTCTTGGGTCCCTTCCACGCGCCGAGCGCGATGAAACGCGCGGTCGCGGCAGAAAGCGGGGACAGCGGTCGTCCGCTGCGCGGATCGTGCAGGCTTGTGTCGCCATTCAATCGGCGCACCTCCACCACCGTCTGGCCAATGAGGGCTCTGGTGGTCAACGACACCACTCCATCTTCGCCTTCTAGCCAGGATGGGATGGCGGCGTCATCGGCCAGAACGCCGGGGGCCCGCGAGATCACATGTTCCGAACGGACTCGTTCGATATCGAGGAAAGACATGAGCGCGCCGGTCGCCATCCAGAGCAATACCTGCACACCAATCAGGAGCGCCAGCCATTTGTGAACCTTGCTGCCCAGAATATGCAGGCGCAGCTTTGCCGATCGTGATGCCACCCCTTTTCCCCTCGGATGCGTTCAGGGCTTGCGAGGCGCGCGCGAGGAGGAATGATATTGCACGATCTTCCAGCCGGACGCATCGTAGGACAGAACCGATGTCGCGATGCCGTCGCGCTCGATGACGCGTCCGTCGGCCAGATCGATCCTGTAGCCATAGGTTTCATGGCCATAGGCCATATTGCTTGACCGGGTCACGCTCAGGGTCGGATCGGTGAACGTGAAAGCTTTCATCGACTTCAGTTCCGGACCGAGATGGTGGTCCATATATTCTCCGAAGCTGCCTTCGGCCTTGCCATTCTCGAATATGGCGGAATCTTCCGCGAACAGAACGGTCATCGCGGCGGCATCGCGCGCCTCCAATGCTGCACGGTAGGCCAGCAGCGCATCTTCCGCGCCCGATACGCCCTCCATCGCCCCATGGTCCATGGCTCCATGCTCCATCGTAGCGGCGTTCGCGCCGTGCCCGGAATGATCCATGTCCTGCGCCTGAACAGCCACCGGAGTGGCCGCAATCGCGAACACGATCGGCAGACCGCGCAAAAAAGTCTTGAACATTACCGATTTTCCTTTCCCTTGATCGTAAAATGGTCCGGTGGTCGGACCTAGAACCAGAATCTGACGCCAACGACATAATTTGTGACGCTGGGGTCTTCCCCCTCTGACCGGGCGAAATCGGCGCTGCCGCCGACGCGCCACTCCTGTTCCACACCCAGATAGGGCGCGAACTCGCGCGCGAAATGATAGCGGAGCCGTAGTCCGGCTTCGATCCTGTCGATACCGGCACCAATACCGAGTTCCGGAACGTCCTGGGCGGAAACTCTGACCTCTCCGCGCGGCTGGAGGATCAGCCGCTGGGTGATGCGCTGGTCAAGTTCGCCCTCGACGGTTGCGGTCAGGTCGCCTTGGTCCGACACATAAGCGGTCGCATCCACCTCGAAGAGATAGGGAGCGAGGCCCTGTACGCCGATCGCGGCGTATGTGCGGTCGCGCGGCGCGAAGTCCCGACGGACGCCGGCCTGCAGGCTGAAGAAGGGACCAATAGCGCGATCGTAGAGAATCTCAACATCCGCGCTCTCGATCCGTTCGCCGAACGCACCCTCACCTTCGGTCTTGATCCAGAGCTTGTTGATATCGCCGCCATAAAAGCCCTGCGCATCCCAGAGGTAACCGTCCTTCCCCTCACGTGCGCGATATTCGAAACGGTCGCCCATGAACCAGGTGTAAAGCTGGCCACCCTGCTCCTTCCTGAGGGTTTCGCGTGCAGCAGTCATCGCTTCCGCGCCCCAGATGGCGTCGGCGGCGCGGGGCGGGCCTGATCCGGCAGCCGGAGGCGGCGTCTCGGCGGCGGCGAGATTGGGAAAGCCGTGTTCCTCCATCATGGAATGGTCCATGCCGAGTTGCATGGTTTCACCGGACATGTCCGGCTCGTGCGCCATACCAGAATTGTCCATACCCTCATCGTCCGACATGGGCGCGGACTGCGGCCCATGGTCCATATTCGAATGATGCATGGGGCCTGGAGCTGCTGAACTTTCGCCCATGCCGGAGTGGTTCATGGGTTCGGAGGCAGCGGTACCATGACCCATTGCCGAATGGTCCATCTCGGTGGGCGGTTTGGCACGGTCCATCCTGGAGTGGTCCATATTTCCATGGTCGGCTGCCGTTTCGTCCGGATCCATAGCCGTCGTCACGGACTGGGCCGCCACCGGGGCCGCGCAAGCGAGGAGCGACGCGAGCACCAGCGGCCTCATGGCACGTCTCCCGGTGCCGCGACCGTGACGACCTGAAACATTCCGGCATGCATATGATAGAGAAGGTGGCAGTGGAACGCCCAGTCGCCCACCTCGTCCGCCGTCAGGTCGAAGGTTGCGCTGCCACCCGG
>JBAUIQ010000379.1:0-3987 GCA_049683075.1 Pacificimonas sp. | reverse complement strand
TCGCCGTCACCTTCGCCTTCGCGGGCTTCATTTTCGTCATGTGCATCCTCATCGGGATCGCGCGTCACGGCTTCAGCTGGTTCAGCTTCTTCCTGCCGCCGGGAACGCCCTGGTATCTGATGCCGCTGATCATCCCCATCGAGATCATCAGCTTCCTGTCGCGCCCGATCACGCTGTCCGTACGCCTCTTCGCCAATATGACGGCCGGTCATATCCTCCTGAAGATCTTCGCCGGTTTCGTCGTGTCATTGGGCGTCGCGGGCGGCATCTGGACCGTCGTCGGCGTACTTCCCTTCGCGATGAATGTCGCGCTTTACGCACTCGAGCTGATCGTCGCGGTCGTGCAGGCCTACGTCTTCGCGCTCCTGACGACGGTCTACCTCAACGATTCAATCAATCTCGAACACTAAGTCTCTCGAAAGGTTAGTATCATGGACGCAGTTGCAGCAAAGCTTCTCGGTGCCGGTTTCGCGGCGATGGGTCTCGGCATGGCCGCCATCGGCGTGGGCCTTATTTTCGGCCTGTTCCTCCTCGGCGCGCTCCGCAATCCGGCCGCGGCAAACTCGCAGCGCCCGAACCTCCTCTTCGGCTTTGCCGTGACCGAGGCTCTTGGCATCTTCGCCTTCCTCGTCGCGCTCATTCTGCTCTTCGTCGTTTGAGCCAAATGCACGCGAGGTAATATGCGGTTCTTTTTCTCTCTCCTCGTGCTGACCAGCTCTTCCGTGGCATTTGCCGCGGAAGAATCGGCGGGCATGCCACAGTTCGACTTCGCCCGCGTGGCGGTGCCGCAGGTGGTCTGGTTGCTGCTGACGTTCGCATTGCTGTTCATCCTGATGCAGCTGATGCTGCCGAAGGTCGCCGGCGTGACGGAGAAGCGGGCTGGCACGATCGGGGGCGACCTGGAAGCCGCGGAGACGGCACGGCTCGACGCCGATACCCGGCGTGAGGCCTATGAGGCCAAGATCGCCGGTTCGCGCGGCGAGGCCCAGGACCTGATCGGCGCGGCGAAGGCCGACGCTGCGAAGGCAAACGAGGCGCGCATGGCCGAGGTCGACGCGCGTGTCGCGGAGCGCCTCGCCGAGGCTGATGCGGAGCTGGCGGCCCAGAAGGCCGATGCGTTTACGCGGCTGGACGTGATTGCCGCCGATGCCACGCAAGACATCGTCGAGCGCCTGACCGGTGAGCGGCCGGACGAAACCGTGGCCACGGCGGCGGTTTCGAATGTATCTGCCACCACTGATGTGAGGGTCTGATCATGCAGGACGTTCGTACCGTCGACGTGCCGGAAAGCAGTGCCACCGACGCGACGGATCAGAATGAGATCGTGCTCGACGCCGTCGGCCAGGGCACGGAAATCGCCCAGTCCGAAGCCGTCTTGCAAGCTGAGGCCGATAATCCGCCCGATAGCTTCCTCGGCATCGACAGCACCGGCTACGCGGCTCTTAGCTTCGTCGTATTCGCGGCGCTGCTAATTTACCTGAAGGTGCCGGCAATGATCGCCGACGCGCTCGACGGTCGCGGCAAGCGCATTCGTAGCGAATTGGACGAAGCGAAAGCACTTCGTGCAGAAGCCGAGGCTCTTCTCGCGGAGCAGCAGCGCAAGGCCGACCAGAGCGCAAAGGATGCCGAGGCGATTCTCGACAATGCGCGCAATGAGGCCAAGGCCATCGTCGCGGACGCCGAAACGTCAGCGACCGCCATGGTTGCCCGTCGTCAGGAAGCCGCCGAGGGCAAGATCGCCGCCGCCGAACGCAATGCGGAGCAGGAGCTGAAGGCTCGTGTCGCTGCGCTCGCGACGACCGCAGCAGAGCAGTTGATTGCGCGGCAGACGGACGCCGCGAAGCAGCGCGCGCTTACCGACCGTGCCATCGCGGACCTCGGTACGCGCCTTAACTAGTCCGGGTCGATGCCGCGGCGACTAGCGCCGCGGCTCGCGTCCCCTGATCCGATCGAAGTCGCTCTTGATACCGGCGACCCGTGCATCGACCGCAGGTTCGAACTGATTGTCGGTAAAGATATGCGCCCAGTCGCCTTCGATGCCTTCTCGCACCAGTTCGCCGACATAAAGCGGGTCGATGCCGTTCTCGATAGCGTTTCGCGCCATCTCGACAAAGTCGTCGATCTCCGTGCTATCCTCCTGGCTTTCGATCTGCGCGGCGAGACGCTCGGGGACTGCACGCGCGGATTCCATGATGCGCGTCTTGATGAAGCCGGGACAAAGTACCGAAACGCCAATGCCGCGCTTGGCTAGCGTCGGGCGCAGATTCTCGGACAATGCGACGACGCCGAACTTCGTGACGGCATAGGCCGGGCCGGTAATCGGGATGTGTCCGGCCATCGACGCCGTCGAGACAATGTGTCCGCCTTCGCCATGTCTTTCGATCAGCGGGCCGAAGATTTCAAAGCCCCAGACGACGGACATCAGATTCACGCCGATGGTCCAGTCCCAGCTCGCGTCCGTCCATTCGCCATAACCCGCGCCGCCGCCAACACCGGCGTTGCTGACGAGGATATGGATCTTGCCATAACGTTCGATGGTCGCGTCCGCCGCGGCCTGCAGCTCCTCCTTCAGCGAGACGTCGGCCACGCAGCCCGCGACATCGGCGTTCGTCGCGCCCAGCTTGGCGACCGCTTCGTCCAGCGCATCCTTTTCGATGTCGCACATCATGACCTTCGCGCCCGCCTGGGCAAGCGCCGTCGCGATGCCGTAGCCGATCCCGGACGCCGCGCCCGTAACAACGGCGACTTTACCCTCGAAATTATCGATATGGCTCATGCTTTCGCACTCGGACGAGCGAGAAACGCCTCGTTCCAGCGTTTGAGATTAGGGGAGTCGTCCGGAATGCCCACCTTTACCCAGCGCGCAAATCCGATCGTGCAGAACAGCGTGATGTCGGCGACGCTTAACATCTCACCCGCGATATACTCATTCTCCGCCAGCTGATCGTCGACCATGCGGAAGAACCCCGGCAGCAGCGCCATGCCGCGCTCGGCAAGCTCGGGGATCTGTTTCGTATCCGGCGAAGAGCCCGGGGCCGCCCGGTTCGCAAAATGCGGTGCGGTGTTGCGAAACACGCTGGCGACATTGAAAAATCCGTCCAGCTCTACACGCCGCTGCCACTGCTCGATGCGCGCGATCTGAAGCGGTGTTGTGCCGAAAAGCGGCGGCTCGGGATGCTGCGCTTCGAACCAGCGGCAGATGGCGATCGACTCGTCGATAACCGTGCCATCGTCCAGCACGAGCGCGGGTAGGGTGCCTCGCGGATTGACCGCCAGATAATCCGCCTCGCGGTTTTCGCCCGCGGCGATATCGATATCGACCATGGGCACCTCAATGCCCTTTTCGGAGAGAAAGATACGAACCCGCTTGGGGTTCGTGGCCTGGTGCATGTTGTAGAGCTTCATGGCGGCGCTTCTGCGCGGGCAGCATCGAAGGAGCAAGCTGGTGCTTTTAGCCGCGTTCGCGCCACCACCCGAACAGGAAGAATCCAACTGCGAGCGTCAGGAGGATGCCGGGATGGACCGCCGGTTCACTCTCCGCAGCCAGCAGCGCGCCGCCATCACGCCGGGTAACGCCCAGCCAGTCGGACCCGCTGCGACGCGCGCCGATATCGACGGCGCGGACATCCGGAACGCCGTCGTCCAGCCAAAAGGTGCCGCCGCCGCTGTCGTCGGCAAGCTGATCGAATGGCGCGGCGCGCGGACGGACATCTGATAGCTCAGCCATGTTTCCGACGAGGGCGAAGCGGCTTTTACTGCCTTGCCGAACACGGGCGAGACCATTGCCGGGTACATCGGCCATCGTGACGATGAGCCCTTCTGCATCGGTGGTGTTGGCATCTGGTCGAACGCGCTGCGTGCTGCCGTCGGCGTGTTCGATGTCCACGACATCGGTCGCGCGTTCTCCACGCGTCGTGATCGCCAGCCGATCGCCACGTGCGGCGACATCGAACCGGTCCTCCTCCAGGTCAGGCTCCTGCATCAGCC
>JBAUIQ010000378.1:0-3499 GCA_049683075.1 Pacificimonas sp. | reverse complement strand
GTCCACCATTCGTTCAGCGCGCCGGTCATGTCGTATTTGCGGCCCTGGTCGTCGAAATGATGTGTGATTTCGTGCCCGATGACCGCGCCGATGCCGCCATAGTTGATGGCGGGGTCGGCGTCGGGATCGAAGAATGGCGGCTGCAAGATGGCGGCCGGAAAGACGATCTCGTTCATCACCGGGTTGGCGTAGGCATTGACCGTCATCGGCGTCATGAACCATTCGCCCCGGTCGATCGGGCCGCCGAGCTTGGCGAGGTTCCGCTCATGCTCGAACTCGGCGGCGCGCATGGCGTTGCCGAGAAGGTCGTCGGCGCGGATCTCCAGACCGGAATAATCGCGCCACTCGTCGGGATAGCCGATCTTCGGTGTGAAGGCGGCCAGCTTCGCGCGCGCCTTCGTCTTGGTTTCGGAAGCCATCCATGTGAGGCCCGCCAGACGGCGATCCATGGCGGCGATGACGTTCTGAACCAGCTCGTCCGCCTGTGCCTTGGTTTCGGGAGGGAAGTAGCGGGCGACATAGTCCTTGCCGACCGCCTCGCCCATCGACCCGGTGACGAAATCCACTGCGCGTTTCCAGCGCGGCTGGTTCTCCGGTGTGCCCGAGAGTGTCGTGCCGTAGAAGGCGAAATCCTCATCGGCAAAGGCGGCGGGCAAATAGTCGGCATAGCGCGACAGCGACCGGAACAGCAGCTGGTCCTTTAGGACCGCAAGGGGCGTGTCCGCGACGAGGCCCAGCGTGCCCATGATCGCCGTCGGCTGCCGCACGATGGCGCTGTCCACGTCAAGGCCCGATCCCGCGAGATAATTCGCGACCGGGAAGCCGGGTGTCGCGGCATCCAGCTCGGCGACGGTCATCTTGTTATAGGTCTTGTCGCGCTGACGGCTTTCGGCGCGCGTCCAGTGCGTTTCGGCGATCTTCGTTTCGAAATCGACGATCGCGGCGGCGCGTTCGGCGGCATTCGGCTCGCCCGCAAGCGTCAGCATGCGCGCAATGTGCGCCTCATACGCCGCCTTCGTCTCCGCAAGCTTCTCGTCGTCCGAAAGGTAATAATCCCGATCCGGCAGGCCTAGGCCGGACTGCACGATGTTGAGCGCGTAGACGGTCGGGTTTTTGTCGTCTTGGTTGATATAGGCGCCGAGAGGTCCGCCGACGCCATAGCGGTTCGCGCGCCCGACGACGCGGGCATAGTCCGCGAGGTCGTCGATCGACTCGACCTCAATCAGCCAAGGCACCATCGGATCGAGGCCGCGCGCCTCGACCGCATCCGCATCGAGGAAGCTGGAATAAGCGCGGCCGATCATGGACTCCGGATCGTCTTTTGCCTCGTCAAGGATCGTGCGCGTGCGCTCCTGCGACAATTCTGCAAGCCGCGTGAACATGCCGTAGTTCGACTTGTCCGCCGGAATTTCCGTCGTGTCGACCCAGATGCCGTTGGCGTAGCGATAATAGTCGTCGCCAGGCCGAACCGTACGATCCATGCCCGCAATATCGAAACCGAACGTGCCGAGCTCGGGCTGCGGCGCGGCGCTCTCCGGGGCCGTCGTCGCGGTGATCATCGTCCCCGTGCCGGTATCGGCAACGGTCGTCGGCGCACAGGCGGCAAGCGCAATGGTCGAGGCGAGAAGGGCAAGACGAAGGGTCATTGGAAAACTCCGGACTGTCTGAGAATTTGTTGCGAGTGTTACCAGCGACATACGCGCTTGTCTGCCCCAACTCCCACGCCTGAACGTGCAATGGCCCGTTCAGCCTCGTCACGCTATGAAGCCGCCATGACCAAGACGATCCTCGCCCTCTCCGCCGCCCTTTTCACTGTAACGCCCGCGCTTGCGCAGTTCGAGCTGGAAGAGCTCGATGCGCTGATGCCTGCGCCGACCCCAACGCTGAGTGATAGCGTGGCGGAGACGACAGCCGAGCCGACCTACGAGCTCACCTATGTGAAGCTCGGCACGGAAATGGGCGACATCCTCCTGGCGCTCGAGACCGAACGCGCGCCGATCACGACGAAGAATTTCCTGCGTTATTTGCGTGAGGGGCGTTTGGCCGGACAGGATTTCTACCGCGCCTCGAACATCGCCGACGGCTATGGCCTCGTGCAGGCGGGAACGCAGGGCAATCCGAAGTTCGTCCTGCCCGCAATCGCGCATGAGCCGACGAGCCGGACCGGCCTGACACACACGGACGGGACGATCTCCATGGCCATGGGCGAACCCGGCACCGCGGACGGCGACTTCTTCATCATCATGGGGGACATGCCGTCGCTCGACGCAAAAGACGGCCAGCCAGGCTTCGCCGCCTTCGGCCGCGTCGTCGACGGCATGGACACCGTCCGCGCCATGCTCGCCGCGCCGACCGACCCGAACGAAGGCGAGGGCGTCATGAAGGGCCAGTATCTAGCCGATCCCGTGACGATCCGGACGGCGGACGTCGTCGACGCGCCCGTTACCGTCGCGACCGGCATCACCGACCCAGGTGCCAGCGGCGATCCAGACAGTCAGTAGACCCGCACCGTGCAGGTCGTTTTGCTCAGGAGTAAATAGACCGTCGGTGACCGACCGCCACGATAAGAACTCGAATGCGATCCCCGTCGACCGAACCGATCAGCCGGTAGTCGCCGACCCGCCATCGCCAATAGTCGCGCTTAGTACCTCGAAGGCGCTTGGCGAAGTCTCGTGGATCATCGGCGACGGAAATCTTGTCAGCAAGAGCTTTGGCAATCCGTATTCCAACCGCTTTGTCGAGCGCGTCGAGATCACGTTTAGCCTCGGGCAGGAACTCAACGGTCCAGGTCAAGGTCGGCCATGATATCGCCGAGGGGAATGGTCGTCTCCGGATCGAATGTCGTCATCCGTTCCTCGGCAAGATAAGTATCTTCAAGATCCTCGATCAGCGTCTCGATCGCCTGCCGCGCGAAGAAGCTTTTCGTTCGTCCGGTTTTCTTTGCGAGCGACGTCAGTCGCGCTTCGAGCGCGTTGTCGAGCCGAACTGCCAACATTGTCTATCTCCAGCGTCATACTTGTATAACAGCTAACCGAGCGCGGCTCAAGGCGTCACCACCGCAATTTGCCCGCTACGCTGATCCAATGCGCCGAACATAGCGAGCAGCGCCGCCGGGTCGCCTTCGATCCGCATAGCGCCTTGCTGCATCAACGTGCCGATCTCTGCCTCGCGCGCGACCAGCCGGTCGAAGTCCGCGCGGTCGATGACGAGCGTCGCCGCCGGGCTTTCAGCTTCGCGGCCGAGGCGCGGGATCATCACGGATTCGCGCAGTTCGACCGACATCGTCTCGCGGCGATCCGGGAAGCCGAACTGGATGACGGTGCCGGGCGCGTTGACCCGCTCGGGCGCATAGCGAACGGCCAGCGCGTCGAAGAGCGCTTCGGTTGGGACAGCGCCGAGATAGGCGGCGCTGGCAATGTTCGGGAAAGCGGGCGGCGGCCCTTCGCGCAACTCCTTTGCGGCGCTCAGATAATAGTCCCGCCACGCGCCAGATTCAGCG
>JBAUIQ010000377.1:0-4397 GCA_049683075.1 Pacificimonas sp. | reverse complement strand
AGATCGGGCTCTGCAGGTTCGGACCCGATCGCGGTCGGGTAAAGAAGCAATTCCGCCCCCATCAGCATCATCGCCCGCGCCGCCTCAGGAAACCACTGGTCCCAACATATGCCGACGCCGATATTCCCGAAGGGCGTGTCCCAGACGCGAAACCCGCTGTTGCCTGGACGGAAATAGAACTTCTCTTCATACCCCGGCCCGTCGGGAATATGCGATTTCCGGTAGACGCCGTCCACGCAGCCCTTGGCGTCAATCATCGCGAGGCTGTTGTAATGATGTGGCCCGTCACGTTCGAACAGGCTGACCGGAACGATCGTGCGCGTGTCGGCGGCGACTTTCCGCATCGCGTGGAGCGCCGGATGATCCGCTATCGGATGTGCGCGCGCGAAGTGCCGCTCTTCCTCCTCGCGGCAGAAATAATGGCCGGCGAACAGCTCCGGCGGCAGGATCAGGTCGGCGCCGCGAGCCGCGGCCTCCCGCGCGAGATCCGCCGTCGCGGCGATGTCGGTCGCTTCATCATCCGTGAAGGCAAGCTGCAGGGCAGCGACAGTGATCTCGGTCATCGGGGCAGCTCCTTCGTCATGCAGTGAAACGCACCGCCGCCCGAAAGGATCGCATGTGCAGAAAGGCCAACGGCGCGCCGTGTCGGGAAGAGTTCGCCAAGTGCGCGAACGGCGGCGGCGTCATTCGGGACGCCGAACTGCGGCACCACCACCAGTTCGTTCGACAGCACGAAATTTGCGTAGCTTGCCGGGACGAGCGCGCCGCCTTCGTCGGTGACGAGCCCGGCGGACGGCATGCGCAAGAGATCGAGGCCCGCCGCGACAACCTTGCCAGCGGCATCTTCATAGATGTCACCATTCGGATCGTCCGGCGCGTCGGCGACCGGCACAACCACGCGACCCGGCGCAACGAAGCGGGCAAGATTGTCGACATGGCCGTCCGTATGGTCGTTCATCAGCCCGTTACCGAGCCAGACGACGCGATCGATGCCGAGATGTTCGCAAAGGACTTGCTCGACCTCGGCCTTCGTAACATCGCCATTGCGATTGGGGTTCAGTAGGCACTGCTCCGTAGTGATTGCGAGACCCGTCCCGTCATGGTCGATCGCGCCCCCTTCGAGAACGAAAGTCACATTCGTCTCACTCGTGAGCGGTCGTTTCGCAGCATCGCCCAATGTCGTCGGGACGGTCTCGTCGCCCGCCATGACGAACTTCCCGCCCCATCCATTAAAGCCGAAGGCACGCGCCTCATGGCCAACGAAAAATGGACCAGTATCGCGTAGCCAGATATCACCATGCTGGGATGCCACCGAGTCTATGCCGGGTGGAACCGCCTCGTCGCCTCTGACGAGCATCGAAACTCGCGTTCCTGCGGCCGCAATTTTCGACGAAAAATTAAGGACTTCTTCCTTAGCCGCATCGAGCATTTCGCCCCATTCGCGCTCGTCCCAAGGCACGGCCGTGAACAGGCGCTCAACGGGTGCCCACTCCGGCTGCGGCGGGATCATTCGATGGTGACGATATTGGCGGACGCGCTCTCTGTTTCGTCGAACGGTTCGAAGATCGTTTCGCAAAACTCGAAGGTAGCGCGGTCCACCGGCAGCACGAGCGTATCCGAGCTAGCGTTGCGCATCTCGACATGCTGCCAGCGCCGCTCTTTCGAAACATCCAGATAGTGAACCTCAACATCAAGATTCCGCTTCTGAAGCTCTGTACGGACCCGCTCACGCTGCGCCTGTCCAAAGAAGCCGAGATCGAGAACCACGTCGAGGTCGAGCGCCGTAAGCGCCTCGGCCTCGTCGATCGCGACCGCCTCTATGCGCTGCGTTCGTTCCAGCACCCATTCATAGCCCCGCTCGCCGTCCTGATGATCGGGTTGAAACAGCGTCTTGTACCAAGGGTCGTTGCTGATGATGTGCGTAGGGCGTTCCACGGCGAGGCGGCGCGCATAGGTCGTCTTGCCCGCCCCGACATTGCCGACGATCAGGTGGACCGTGCCCGTCACTGCGCGCCCGCACGGCTGGCATCGCGAATGGCGCGAAATTCATCGCCCGGACGCCAGTTCGGCCAGTCGTCGGACATCGCCAGCGCACGGCCGACGGCATAGTTAAGTTGAAGGTCTTGGATCGCCCCGTCCCAGTTCCAGTTCGGGTCGTAATTGTCGGCAGGTAGGTGATAGCGCTCTTCTGTATAGGCCTTTGCTGCGGCGTTGCCGTACTCGGACCCTTTTCCCACGACGTCGACGCCGCCATCGGCGTAGAGCATCGGCACGCCCTTCTTCGCGAGGCTGAAATGGTCGGAGCGATAGTAGAAGCCCTTTTCCGGCGTCGGTTCGACGTCGATGCGGCGGCCCTGCCCTGCAACCTCTTCGGCGAGGATGTCCTCCAATTCCGACTTTCCGGAGCCGACGACGACGACGTCATTGGTGGCGCCGAGGATGCCGAGGCCATCCATGTTGAGGCCGCCCACGGTCTGTTCCAGAGGAAAGACCGGCTGTTCGGCATAATATGCGCTGCCGAGAAGGCCGGATTCTTCGGCCGTAACGGCGAGAAAGACGAGCGTTCGTTCGGCGGGACCGGCCTCCGCGTGAACGCGGCCGAGCTCGACAAGCCCTGCGGTGCCGGTCGCGTTGTCGAAGGCGCCGTTGCAGATTTCGTCAGCTTCTCCCGGCGCACATACGCCCAGATGATCCCAATGCGCAGTGTGGAGGACATATTCGTCGGGCCGGGTCGATCCGGGGAGGATACCGATGACGTTGTTCGAGGCCGCGCGCCGGATGTCGTTCTCTAGCCGCGCGGACGCCGCAATGCCCATCGGCACAGCCTCGAAGTCGCGCGATTTCGCCTGTTCGGACAGCGCGGCCATGTCGATGCCAGCCGCAGTGAACAGGCGTTCAGCAATGCCCTTCTGCACCCAGCCCTCGACCGCGACCCGACCCGCGCCATTGTCCGGGCGATCCATTTCGATCTGCGGGCCGGACCAGCTACTTTCGACCGTCTGCCAGCCATATGCGGCAGGTTCGGTATCATGAATGATGAGCGCACCCGCCGCGCCCTGACGTGCGGCTTCCTCATATTTGTACGTCCAGCGCCCATAATAGGTCATCGCGCGGCCGTTGAAGTCGCCGTCGAGGCCCTGCGTCTGCCAGTCCGGATCGTTGACCAGAATGACGGCGACTTTTCCCGCCATATCGATGCCCTCATAGTCGTTCCAGTTCTTCTCAGGCGCGTTGATGCCATAGCCGACGAAAACGAGCTCAGCGTCCTTCATGCTGACGGTCGGCTCGACGCGTTTCGTCCAGATCACCTGATCGTCGCCATATTCGGCACTGAAAAGCGGCTGGCCATCCTTTCGGAAGGCGAGGTCGGCACGTCCTTCGTTCACGCTGAGCTCGACGAGCGGCACGGGTTGCAACCAGCTGCCGTTGTTACCCGGCTGCAGGCCTGCGGCCGCCATCTTCTCGGTCAGAAACGATATGGTCTTTTCCTCGCCGACCGTCATGGGCGCGCGGCCCATATAAGCATCCGAAGAGAGTTCCTCCGTCCACGCCCTGAGGTTCGCCTCGCTTATCGGCGGAGCAGCGGAAACGGGTGCGACGGCCGTTTCGGTGGTCGCGGCGCAGGCGCCGAGCGCAAGCGTGGTTGAAAGAAGGACGAGGCTGCGAGCGCGCATAGGATGACTTCCAGCAAATTTTGTATCGGCGATCTCTTGCCACCTCCGGCGCAAGCACTCAAACCCCTCCCGATGTCCATTCTCACAGGCGAATACGACCGGTCCTTCGACAGGGTCGGTTTCTCAGGCGGCGGTCTGCGCTGTTTCTGGCAGGGCGGTGCCGTCGATGCTTTGCGACAGGCGGGCCGATTCTCCCCGACGCATCTCGCGGCCGCAAGCGGCGGCGCCCTGACGGCGGCAAGCGTCGTCGCGGACCGAGGTCACGACCTGAAGACGGTTTTCCGTCAACATATCGAAGCCGCCGACGACAACGTTCGATGGTCGGAGATTAGCGAAGATCAAAACATGACCCCGCATCAGGCCCTCTATGCCGATGTCGTTCATGAAATCCTCGACGACGACGGCCAGCGCCGTGTCGCGAACGGTCCGGCCTTCGAAGTCTTGTTGACCAAACCACCTGCAGCCCTGCCCATTGCCGCGGCATCGGCGATGATCATGAGCCTTTATCAGGTCGACAAAATGGTACGCTCCACGCCGCATGGCATGCTTGCGGAGGCTGCAGGCGCAGAAGCCTTGTGGGTCGACGCACGGCAGGCGGCTGCCGATGGTCTGCTGGCCGATCTCGTGTGTATCGCCGCGACTATCCCGCCGGTCTTCGACATAAAGGACTGGAAGGGCGACAGGGTCATCGACGCCGGTATCATCGACAATGCGCCCCTGCCG
>JBAUIQ010000376.1:0-5284 GCA_049683075.1 Pacificimonas sp. | reverse complement strand
CGGTGGTTGGCGCGGCCGATGCGCTGGAGGAGGCGAGACGACCCCTTTGGCGCGCCCATCTGGATGACGAGATCGACGTCACCCCAGTCGACGCCGAGGTCGAGACTGGCGGTGCAGACGAGGCCGCGCAGGTCGCCGCGGGCCATCGCCGCCTCGACCTTGCGCCGGGCTTCACGTCCCAGCGATCCGTGATGGACGCCGATGGGGAGGTTGTCGTCATTCTCCGCCCAGATATCCTGGAAGATGAGTTCGGCGAGGCTGCGCGTGTTGCAGAAGACGAGCGTCAGGCGGTGGGCGGCGATTTCTTCCATAACCTGCCGCGCGGCATAACGGCCGGAATGGCCGGACCAGGGCACGCGGTCTTCGGGAAGGAGGATGCGAATGTCCGCCTTTGCTCCCTGTTCGCCAAGGACGAGACGAACGGCGTCATAGTCGCCGTCGGGCGAGAGCCAGCCGCGAAAGCCGTCCGGGTCGCGGATCGTGGCGCTCAAAGCAACACGGCGAAGGTTCGGCGACAGTTTTTGCAGGCGCGACAGGGACAGCGACAGGAGATCGCCGCGCTTCGTTGGCGCGAAGGCGTGCACCTCATCGACGACGACGGTCCGCAGATTGCCGAACATCCGGTCGCTGTCGGGGTAGCTGAGGAGGAGCGAGAGCGATTCCGGTGTGGTCAGCAGGATTTGCGGCGGCGCCTTACGCTGCCGCGCCTTCCGGTCAGACGGCGTGTCGCCGGTGCGGGTTTCGACGCGGATGTCGAGGCCCATCTCCTCGATGGGTTCGATCAGGTTGCGCTGCACATCGACGGCCAGCGCCTTCAGCGGCGAGATATAGAGTGTGTGAAGCCCGTCAAAGTCCGGCTGTTCGATGAGTTCGGCGATGGAGGCGAGAAAGCCCGCCAGGGTTTTCCCCGCCCCGGTCGTCGCGACGAGAAGCGCATCGTCCCCTGCCCGCGCCGCGTCGATCATATCCGCCTGATGCCGCCGGAGCCGCCAGTTGCGCGTCTCGAACCAGTCGGTGATCTTGGCGGGAAGTCGGGTCATGCGCGGCATGAACGGCGCGCGTCGCGAAATGGGTCCGGCGACGTCGGCACGAAGCCTTGTTAGCGAATTCTTTACGATCGTTACGGGTTCGGCTATGGCATCCACGGCGATGCGTGATGGGGATCACGTGTTGTACGCGTGAAACTGTGTACCGAGTGTTTACTAGGCAGGCCGCTGCTTTGGCACGGCTCGACACGCGAACAGGGGATTTGGGAATGCTTCGACCGATTTTGACGAGCGCAGTGACGGCGACCGCCCTCCTGCTAGCCACCGCCGCGCAGGCAGGTGTGGTAACGACAACGAACCTCACCGGATCCACCGACATTCGCGGCGACAGGATCAATTTCGACAACGTCACGACAATCGACGAGGTCACCTACCGGAACGAGGATCCGAACCAGACAGCGGGCAGCGAAACACGCCTCTCCACAGCCAATATCGGCGCAACGCTGGATATCGATGACACGGGCCTCATCAATTACATCAACTATGCTGGTGCGGGCGGAAATGGCGTCTCGTCAGTTTCGCAAACGCGCATCAGGCAGGTCATCACGAACAACACCGGCTCCGCCGTCGAAGTGAAGGTCACCCCGGAGATTTTCGGCGGCGGCATGGCGCTGTTCCAGCCGCAGTTCTTCGATCTCGATTGCGCGACCGGGCGTCTGAATCAGTGCACTTCCACCGGCGATGGGTCGACTGCCGGGTTCTTTGCGCCCGGAGGCGCGCAGGCTGGCGTCGAATTTTCGGTGTCATCTGGTGGCGTCTCGCAATTCGATTTCAGCGGCAGCCTGACGCTTGCAGGTGGCGGCGGCGGTTTAAGCGGAGATACGACCGGACTTGAAGCCAATCTGAATGGCGCCGGGGCCGAGTTTGGCTATGAAAACGGCTACGTCGTCTACAGCTGGCAGGACACGCTTCTCGACATAAACCTCGGCGTCCTTGCGCCGGGCGAGATGCTGGAGATCGACGTCTTCTCAAGCGTCTTCGCCTCTTCCTCCGCCACTTGCTCCGACTTCAACCGCGAATGCACGGCGGCGGTGTCGACGTTTAGTGATCCGTTGGGGAGTGGAGGTATCGGAGGCAGCGGCGGCGGCGGCGGCTTCGCATTTCGCAGTTTCTCGACCGCACCACGTTCACTTCCGCCTCCCCAAGTTTTCTTCCGCGACGCTGACGATCCAAATGGCGACTTCGTCTTGCAAAATCCGATCGGCAATCCCGGACCTATCGATGTTCCGGCGCCAGGCGTGCTCGGCCTTCTGGGGATTGGGGTCGTTATAGTCGCCAGTCGCCGCCGCCCGTCCAATCTAAGCGATAGCTCCTGAAGTCACCCCCGGGCCTATCCGCCTCTGGAGGCCGATCCATGATGGTTTGCCGCTCGGTTCATGATGTCCGTGCCGCATTCTAAGGGTGTCAACGCTGAAGTGACGCCACCGTGCGGGGGGGAGGAATGGCGATACCGAGCCTTCATAAGCTACGCGCATAAAGATAAATTATGGGCCGGTTGGCTTCATCGAAAGCTGGAGACTTATCGCGTCCCGAAAGGGGCGGCGACGCCGCTTGCCGGGACGCGGGCGCTACGTCCCGTCTTTCGCGATCGCGACGAACTGACGGCCTCATCCGCGCTCGGTGACGCTCTCATGGCAGCACTGGAAACTTCGGCGCACCTCCTTGTCATCTGTTCCCCGTTCTCTGCGAAGTCGAAGTGGGTGAATGAGGAGATCCGGAGCTACAAGCGCCTGCACGGCGCGTCGCGCATATTGCCGATCATTGTCAGTGGCGAGCCCGGCAGCGGTGATGAGGATGACTGCATCCCGCCGGCCTTGCTCGAGCCGGAAAGAGATGGTGGTCCGCCGATCGAGCCGATCTGCGCGGACGCGCGCAAACATGCCGATGGACGACAGCTAGCCTTCCAGAAGCTGGCGGCAGGTATGCTCAGCGTCGGGCTCGACGACCTTGTCCAACGCGATCAAGCGCGACGACAACGTCGATTGGCTTGGGTCACTTCAGCATCGATACTAGTGACAATCGGAACGTCGGGTCTTGCGATTTACGCTAGTGCTCAGAGAAACGAAGCTGTGGCACAGCGCAACGTTGCGGAAGCTAAAGAACGTCAGGCCGAGAGGACCGTCGATTTTCTGGTTGACACCTTTGCTGTTGCGAATCCTTCGACGGAGAATGCTCGCACGATAACCGCTTTTACGATCTTAGAGCGAGGTGCGGCCAAGATGTCCGATGAACTGGAAAGCGAGCCAGAAGTTCACGCTCGGCTCGGCCGAGCTCTCGGTGATATTTATAGAAACCTTGGGCTTTACGAGAAATCTCGAATGTTACTCGATCGTATCGTGAAAGCTCCCGGCATAAGCGAGCCTGATCTATCTTTATTGAACCTAGAGGTCGCTCTGACCGAATGGCATGAAGGAGATTACGCGACATCATTAAATCGTGTTCGACGGACAAAGTCCCAAATGAAATCGGACTGGCCTAACTATGGACACATCGATGCTTGGAGTGACGAATTAATCGCTCTCAACGCAAGAGCCTTGGCTGATTACGATTTAGCAATCTATCACTACAAACTTGCTGAAAAAAAATATCTCAATACGTTGCCACCTTCTCGGCCCGAGGCGGCTGTTGTTCACTGGAATCTAGGTCTTACGCTGACCACTTCAGGTCGATTACGCGAGGCCGAGCGTTACCTTCAAAAAGCTATCAGCTTTTACGAAACTCCGGGTATTCGAGATGACTTAAATAAGGCGATCGCGCTTAACAATTTAGCGCTTAATTACTTTTCACAAGAAGACTTTGTTGCTTCGACGAAGCGGAGCGAGATGGCTATAAATACCTTTCGCCGCATTCTAGATCCAACGCACCCAACGATCGCAACCGCAACCATGCTTCTAGGACGGTCCCAAGATGCACAAGGTGACCATGTCTCCGCGTTAAAGAGCTTCGGGGATGCTGAAGTGATCTTTAATCAAGCCTATCCGGACGGCCATGCAGAACGCGGATTTGTACATGTTCACAAAGCGCTTTCGATGATGAAGCTTGGCCGGTTTCCAGAAGCGTTGAAAGAGATTCATGCTGCAAAAACGCAATACGATGTAAGTTATGGCAAACTCCACGCCAACCATGGTGATCTTGAGGTTCATCGGGCGATTGTGCTGGAGGCCGCCGGGCGGATTGGGGAGGCGCGGGTGGCTTGTGCCGAGGGGGCGGACATTTTGGACCGGACTGTGGGGGCGGAGAGTCCGGTGAAGCGGTCGGTGATGGCGTTGTGTCCGTTTGAGGATATGCGGACTTAGACTTCATCGTCCGGTCTTGTCATGGGGAATATTACGCCTGCCTCCTTTTCGTTTCGGCATCGCAATTGGCAAGTAATAACCACTTCGACGCTTGCTTCGATTCGTCTTCGGCTCCAGAGCTATTTGCCTCTGAAACCTTGGGATCGGGAGAGTGAGCTGACGAAGACATTTATAATGGCCGCCGTTGGGTCCGTGGGGCTTTTGATGACGCCGGTTGGTGTGTCCGCGCAGATCGATGTTGGCGATCAGCTTCAGGGTCGTCCTCTTAGTAGTGGCGTCAATACGGGCGGAGGCGGCGGTGCTGCTGGGGCATCTGTTTCGAGTTCGACCTTTGATGATCACGTCCGTGGGCGTCCGCTCGGTGGTGGTGCGAATACGGGCGGCGGCGGTAATGCCAATGCGTCGATCTCGAGCTCGACCTTCGACGAGCATGTGCGCGGCCGTCCGCTTGGTAGTGGCGCCAGCGGCGGAACCGGTGGGTTTGGCAATGACGCGGCAGCGTCGATGTTGTTCGACCCCGACTGGTGGCACGACCTGTTTTTCGGCGACTGACTGTTTCCGCGAAGTGGGCGGTTCTTCCGAGCCCTCCACCATGCTGACCTAGGTTAAGACTACAGGGCCGTTTCGACTCTGAGGTGTCGCCTTTATTATGTTACGGGGCCGTATGAACCCCGATTATCCCCCTCGCCCGCGACTTGCGTTGACGGTTGGCATTACCGGTCATCGGGAGGTCGCCGTGCCTGCGGGCGCGCTCGATGGGGTGCCGGGGGTGTTGGCGGCGGTGTTCGACGGGCTGTCGGCGGGGGTGCAGCGGCTGGCGGATGAGGGGGCGATGCCGTTTTCCGGGCAGGAACCCTATATCGAGCTGCACAGCCCGATGGCGACGGGGGCGGATCAGATGGCGGTGGCGGCGGCGCGGGCCGCTGGGGTGAAGGTGCGGGC
>JBAUIQ010000375.1:0-5939 GCA_049683075.1 Pacificimonas sp. | reverse complement strand
CGACAGAGTTGCAGTGTTTAGAGAAAATATCCTTGATATGTAAAGAAAATAGTATTGATGGTATTGATTTAAAGGTACTAAGATCGCTTGCCGACAAGATGGAATCTATTTTTCCTGAGTTTGAGGTTATAAAACACCATCAACACGATGGTGTTTTAGAGGAGCTGAGAGATAATATAAAAAACCTTATAGGTTCTGGTATAGAGTATAGGCCACCCGGTTTGTTCATCACCTCATTTTGTAAGTCTGGTGATCTTCTGAGTCAGTGGCGCGGGTACGCGCATGAGGATCAAGGAATCTCTATAGGATTCGATTCCGTAACTTTAAGAAAGCTAAACGCGACTGCATCTCTTTCCCCGGTTTTATACGGTGAGGAGGCTGAGCCATTGTTCAAGTGGTTTAAGGAGAGTATTTCGCTAGGCAAGGTCTTCGATAACATTCATGTCAAGTTCGAGGAAAAAAATTATAAGCTATTAAACGATGAGGAGATTTTCGCCGAAGACATTGGTGGGCTCGATGGAACCCAGACGATACACGAATCGATACGCTTAGCGTTGCCTAAGTTAGTTCGTGTAGAATCCCTAATGCAGGGTGCGCTAATAATGGCAGCATCGATTAAAAGAACCGAATTCTCGGAAGAGGACGAGTGGCGATTAACAACTCATAAGAGGAACCCAAAGTTCTTGGTCACAAATAATCGTCTCCGTCCGTATCAGGAACTCCTAATTTCGGATTGTAAAAAGGAAAGAGCTATACGGGAAATTATTGTGGGACCGCATGTGCACCAAAAAAAGAACTACGATATATTAAGGGAGATGATTCCTTTGCGTTTTGGTATTGACGTGTCGTGTAGCTCTATACCTCTCGTATAGGATCGTAGGAGTTTAGTGTTATAAGGTTTATAGCTGATGTAGTAGATATCTTTGTAATGATGCTGATACCTATGCTTCTCATCTCCCCTCACCTCACCAACCGCAACGGCCGATCACCACGCGCTTCATGCCATTGACGCACCTGTCCAGTCGTCGAGGTCGGCGGCGGGTCGGTTGGGGGTTCGAAGTCTCGGGGGCGAAGGCCTGGGGTCCAGAGGCCGGGCGGCGGCTCGTTGAGGAGCGGCCAGAGATAGCCGTCCCGGTCGGACGCGGCGACGAAGAAGCCGGTCCCGCCGCATCGTGACAATTTACATACCGGCTGCCGATCGATCAGCGTGAAGCGCGCCCCCTTCACCGCCACCACGGCGCGCAGGTCGACATTGTAAACGCCCCGGCACCGCACGCAGGCAAACCGCACCTCCGCCGCCATCGCCAGCATATCGCCCACATAACGCGCCCAGGGCGGGATGTTCCGATTCGGCCGATAACCCATGCCCGTACTTGGAACGGAACAGGAACAAATGGCAAGCCGGAGGACGCGAGAAAGCTGTGCACAACTCCGAATGGTCGAGAGAAGGGAAGGTAGAGTACCCACGTCATGGCGCCGTATCACGGGGCGTCCAGCCAGCGCGTCTCACGACATGGATTCTATTTCCGGCGGCTCTTGTCGCCCCGAACCTTCCAGAGTTTTCCGTCCTTGTCGCCGCACCGGTCGCCGTCTCTGCGAGCCGTCGGGACTTCCTTCCCGCGGATGAGGGCAAGTCGGGACACCCTGCGCAGCTTCCGTGCACGCAAGGTCTTAAAGCGTCGGTCGCTGTCGCCAGCGATCCCGCATTTTGGTGTTTTTCGGTAACTGCGGCTCACCAGACGGCTCCTTATGAAAGGCGTCATCCCGGACCGGACAGCCTTCTTTGTACTCAGATCGGAGCGCTGTCGTCAATTTTATCGATTTCTGAAGCGTTTGAGAACATTAGTCTCGAACCACCACCATCCGTTCGTCCGGAAAGGCCCGCACCAGCGGCCGCGCCTCGCCCCAGTCACCCGTCAGCCACAGCTCCGCATCGTCCGGTGTCAGGATGACCGGCATCGCCTTCGGGTGCACCGCGCCGACGGTTTCGTTCGGGGCGCAGGTCAGAAAGGCGTAGTGAGGGAGGGGGCTGCTCGTCTCCTCTTCAGTCTTGTCCGCCGTCGCTGACCCGTCGCCGGTCCCGGCTGGGGGCCGCCAGATGCCGGCGAAGGCGAAGACGGGAAGGTCTTTAACGCCGAACCAGACCTTGCGCTTAGATCCGGTCTCGCCGGTCCATTCGCAAAAGCTGGTGACGGGGACGAGGCAGCGGCGGTTCGGCTTCACCAGCGAAGCGCGCCAGAACGGGCTGTCCAGATTGCGGACATTCGTCACCGGGCGTTTGACGTCACCCGGCGGCGGGAAGCCCCAAATCATCCGCCCCAAACTACGCGCGCCGCCTTCGCCGGTCGCGATGACGGGCGCATCCTGCGCCGGGTAGATGGCGTCATAAGGCTCCAGATTGCCGAGGAGGTTGCGGGTCGTCCCAAAGAGCCGCGATATCTCGTCCACCGAGGCCTGCATGCGATAAAGATTGCACATGCCGCCGGGTCATAACGCCAACGTATCGTTCTGTCGCGCCTCTTCAAATGTAGGAATTTGTCTGTTTACTACGCCTGCCTCTCTCCCATGAAAGGCATCCTCCATGACCGTCCATTCCGCCCAGATGACGAACTCCGCGAGCGAAGGCGCCCTGCCGCTTCCAGACCCACATCGCGCGGGCGGGCGCGCCCGCTCGCATGATGTGGGTGTGACTTTGCTGTGACCTACAGAAACAGCTCCGCCGCCGCTTCGACGATGGCGTCCGCGTCGAGGCGATATTCGCGGTAGAGGTCGGGGAGGGTGCCCGTCTGGCCGAAGCGATCGACGCCCAGCGGGCTGACGCGGTGGCCGTGGACGCTGCCCAGCCAGCTGAGCGAGGTCGGTGACCCGTCGATGACCGTGACGAGGCCCGCCGAGGGGGAGAGGCGGGACAGGAGACGCTCGGCGTGGCTTTCGGGTGCTGTCCCCTTCGCCCAGCGGCCCGAGCGCACGGCGCTGACGTCGCGGGCCAGGAGGTCGGGGGAGGTGACGTTAAGGATGCCGAGGCCGGGAATGTCTTCGGACAGGGTCTCATGAGCGGCGAGGACGTCCGGGGCGACGGCGCCGGTGAAGACCAATGAAGCCTCGGCGCCATCGGCGGGCGGTTTCAGCCAATAGCCGCCCTTCAGCGTATCAGCCTGCCAGTCGTCGCTGTCGCGCTCGGGCTGGGCGATGCTGCGGGTTGTCAGGCGTAAATAGACGCTGCCGCCATCGTCGGCCTGCATGTGCTCGAAGGCCCAGGCCATCATCGCCGCCAGCTCGTCCGCATAGGCGGGCTCGAAATAGGTGAGGCTGGGCTGGCCCATGCCAATGAGCGGCGTGTTGATCGACTGGTGCGCGCCGCCCTCCGGCCCCAGGGTCAAACCGGACGGGGTCGCGACGAGCAGGAAGCGGGCATCCTGATAGCACCCATAGTTCAGCGCATCGAGACCACGGGCAATGAAGGGATCGTAGACCGTGCCGATGGGCATCAATCTTGTCCCGAACAGCGGCGCGGCGAGGCCGAGCGCGGCCAGCATCAGGAAGAGGTTATTCTCTGCAATGCCCAGCTCGATATGCTGTCCGGCAGAATGCGCCCGCCACTTCTGAGCCGACGGAATGCCCGCCGCCCGGAAGACGTCGGGCACGTCGCTCCTTCGAAACAGCCCGCGCTGGTTCACCCAAGCGCCGAGGTTGGTCGATACGGTGACATCCGGCGAGGTGGTGACGATCCGGTCGGCAAGGTCGCTGTCGCCCTTGGCCAGTTCAAGGAGGATCTTCCCGAACGCCGTCTGTGTCGCCTGCTCCGCATCGGTCGGCGCAGCGATGGCGGGCAGGGCGGCGGGCGCTTTCGCCTGAACATCGCCCGCGTCGGCCAGCCCGCTCTCGTCCAGATAGCCCTTCAGCCGCGCCGCCAGATTGTCGCCCAGCCCGCCGAACGGCTCCCATTCCTCGCCCGGCGACAGGCCCATGTCACCGCGCAGACCCTCGATCTGTGTCGGGTTCATCAGGCCGGCATGATTGTCCTTGTGCCCGGCAAAGGGCAGGCCATAGCCCTTGATGGTATAGGCGACGAACATGGTTGGCATCTCGTCGTCCGCCGCGTCGAAGGCTTCGGCAAGGCTGGCGAGGCAATGCCCGCCGAGATTGGTCATCAGGTCGGCAAGTGCGGCGTCGTCATGGTCCGCGACGATGGCCAGCGTGTCGTCCTGTCCGGCGAGATCCGCCTGCAGCCGCTCTCGCCACGCCGCGCCGCCCTGATAGGTCAGTGCCGCGAAGTCAGCATTCGGGCACTTGTCGATCCAATCCCTCAGCGCATCGCCGCCGGACCTGGCGAACGCCGCCTGCTGGCGTTTGCCATGTTTCAGCGTGACGACGCGCCAGCCGCAGGTCTCGAAGATATCGTCGAAGCGGCGGAACATGCGGTCCGCCGTGGTGGCATCCAGCGACTGGCGATTATAATCGACGATCCACCAGCAGTTGCGAATGTCGTGCTTATAGGCCTCGATCAAGCACTCGTAGATATTGCCTTCGTCCAGCTCCGCATCACCCATCAGCGCAATCATCCGCCCGGCCTCATCCTCGGCCAGCTGGTCGTGGGCGATCAGGTAATCCTGCACCAGGCTGGCGAAAGCCGTGATGGCGACGCCGAGGCCGACGGATCCAGTCGAGAAATCGACGGGGATGACGTCCTTGGTACGGCTCGGGTAGCTTTGGACACCGCCGAAGCCGCGAAACGCCTTCAGCTTTTCCAGGGACTGGTTGCCCATCATATAATGCAGCGCATGGAGAACCGGCCCGGCGTGCGGTTTAACCGCGACCTTGTCGCTCGGCCGCAGTGCATGGCCATAAAGCGCCGCCATGATGGCGGTGATGGAGGCGCAGCTGGCCTGATGCCCGCCGACCTTGATGCCGTCCGGGCTCTCCCGAAGATGGTTGGCATTGTGGATCGTCCAGCTCGACAGCCAGCGGAGACGCCGTTCCAGCGTTTCGAGGAGTTCGATGTCATCGGCGGGGATGGTCTTTGGCATGGGCGCGGTCGTCGCCGAAACTCTCCGAAAGCTCAAGCGCCTTCCCGATATTGGCAGGCGGAGCGCGCCCGCTGCCCGTGATAGCCGGAGGCCCGAAGGAGATAAGAGATGGCAGAAGCATATATCGTCGGCGCGGTTCGGACGGCGGGCGGGCGCCGGGGCGGCGCGCTCTCCGGCATCCATGCGAACGACCTCGGCGCCAAGGCGCTGAATGCCGTCGTCGAGCGCTCCGGCGTCGACCCTGACAGCATCGAGGATGTCATCATGGGCTGCGTAACGCAGGCCGGGGAACAGTCGTCCCACATCGGCCGCCATTGCGTTCTCGCTTCGGATCTCCCTGAAAAAACGCCCGCCGTCTCCATCGACCGGCAATGCGGCTCGTCGCAGCAGTCCATCCATTTCGCGACGCAGGCGATCCTGTCGGGCACGCAGGATGTCGTCATCGCGGCAGGCGTCGAAAGCATGAGCCGCGCACCGATGGGCTCCTCGACGCTGCGCGATCACGGTGTCGAAGTGATCTCGGACACCATCAAGGACCGCTATTCGATCAAGGGCTTCTCGCAATTCGGCGGCGCGGAGATGATCGCGAAAAAGCATGGATTCAGCCGTGAGGACATGGACAACTATGGGCTTCGCTCGCACCAAAAGGCTGCGGCGGCGGTAGAGGCGGATGCCTTTGGCGACGAGATCGTTCCCGTCGAAATTACGACGCCGGACGGGGAGCGGAAGCTGCATACGACCGACGAGGGCATCCGCTACAACGCCAATCCGGAAGGCATGGCGGGCGTCAAGCTGTTGAAGGACGACGGACGCTTAACCGCCGCAACGTCGAGCCAGATTTGCGACGGCTCGTCCGCCGTGCTCATCATGTCGGAACGAGCTGTGAAGGCGCAAGGTCTCACGCCGCTGGCC
>JBAUIQ010000374.1:0-3178 GCA_049683075.1 Pacificimonas sp. | reverse complement strand
CTTAAGCGCAGACAGGCGCTCAACATCGATTGCGGCTTCTTCGGCGTCGAACTGATCGCGATAGCTGGGCGAAAAACTGCCCGCATAAGTCAGCGACAGGCGACCGCCCGGCTTTCCACCAAGTCGGGAAATGAGCGCCGCCTCCAACGCCTCGTCCCATCCGCGAACGAGCGTTTCGAGGCGCTTGTTAAGGTCATTCTCGTCCGTGTCCGGCACTTGTCCGGGTGTGGTGCCGAGATAATATTGAACGCGCGCCAGCCCTTCGGACCGCAGTTCGACATCGAACCGCGCCAGCCGGGCCTGGAAAGCGTCCTCCAGCATCGCGCCACTGCGCGCGCGCATGCCCGTATTGTAGATTCCCCTTGGCACGTAAACGATCGCGCTGACGAACCGCCCGAAGGGATCGGCGCGCACGAACAGGCGCGGTCGAGGCCGATCCAGCAGCGACAGCATCCCCCGCGCCATGTCCGCCAACCGCTCCGCGCTCGTCAGGAAGAGGTCGGTACGCGGGAAGGTCTCGATGATGTGCGTCAACGCCTTGCCGCTATGGCTTTTCGGATCAAAGCCGAGCGCAGTCCGGACCGCCTCGATCTTCCGCCGCATCATCGGCACTTCGTCAGGTGACGTCGAAAGCGCGACGGACGTGAACAGCCCGACGAAGCGATATTCGCCGCAAACCCCGCCCTTACCATCGTAACGCTTGACGCTGATGACATCATAATAGGTGGAGCGGTGAACCCGGCTGATCGCGTTCGCCTTGGTGATAAGGAGCGGTACAGGCGTTGCCATGAAAGCGCGAAGCGCCGACGGTAGCGTTTCGAATCCCTCGGCGCCGCGCCAAACGGGAAACTCAGGATCGGCCAACAGACCAAGGCCCTCTTCCATTTCGGGCTGCATGCCCTCGTCCTGCAGCGCGCCCTCGAAGCGGTAAGCCGCAAAGCCGAGCAGCGTGAAGTTGTCGGACGCCAGCCAGTCGAGAAAAGCCTTGGCCTCCATAACGTCGCCAGCAGGCACTGGGATGCTGGCATCGAGTAGCGATTGCGACGCCGTCTCCAGCTTGGCGAGCATCGAACGCCAATCGATGACGGCGGCGCGCACATCGTCGAGAACCCCGCGCAAGTCGCCCTCAAGATCGGCGCGGCCGCGGGCGCCTATCCGGTCGGCCTCGATATAGATCAGCGATTCGCACGGCACGTCACTATCGCGCCGCTGCGCGCGTCCGAGACCGTTCTCATCGGCTGCATTAATGGCGGTCGCCTCGCCCTTTTTGTTGCGCGTCACGGCAACAATTGGGTGCAGCAAACGCTGGATGCCCATGCCGCGCACAGTGAGCGCATTGGTCAACGAATCGACGAGGAAAGGCATGTCGTCGTTGACGACAGTGATGGCCGTAACTCGGCGACCGGCCTCCGTTTCAAGACTGCCGATATCGATGATGGCTTCTCCCGGCTGCCGCACAGCAAGGGCACTCAACGCCGCCTTCGCTATGCGATCGGCAGCGGCTGGCGACAGGTCGTCGGCCTCGCCGGGCAAAGCGCCCTCGAAAAGGGCGCGGCGAACGACCAATTCTTCGGATGTCGGGGAGGGCGCGGGGGGCGACGCCGTGGCCATGAAATGCCTCGTCTCAAATCAGCGAGAAAGAGGCTCCCTATGCGCCTCGCTCACGCAGGTCGCAAGCGGCGAAAACCGCTATAGAATCATCGCTAAGCGACCTTTGCGAGCGCCGAATCGAGCAACTTCTTGTCCTCCGGTACGGTTTCAAGCGCCAAAAGGGCGCCGTCAGCCTCGCGACGAGCAATCACCAGAACGAAATCGTCGCTGCCGTCGGCGTCAAGTGAAAGCCTTGCCGTCGATGCCGCCGTTTTCAAGCGCACTCGTGCCCGAGAGGTCTTCGATGGCCCCTTGGGCTTGGCCGCTCGTCGCGCTTGGCGCTCAGCAGCGACAAGTCCCTTCAGGCCTCCTTCGGCGGCATTAAGGAACGCCAAGAATCCGTGCGCTGGCACTTCCTGTCGCACTGCGTGCGTAAGGGCCGTCGCATATTCAGTCAGCCGTGCCTTGTCCGCATCGACGCCGAACACGAGCTTCGCAACGGCAGTCATCGGCGCTCGCTTTTGAACGACGATTCCGCAGTCGGACAGCAGCTCCCCGTAACCGGCCGGGTCAGCCTCGGCCGCAAGATGGAAGTCCCACGCGCGCGAAAGTGCGTCGTACAGCGCAGACCGGCTTCGGTCGCCCCATTCGCCGGACATTTGCGCGGCGGCACGGGCTTCGGCGAGGTCGTCGACGAGACTGCTCGGCCCGGTTGCCGCAGCAGCGATGATAGCCTCCCCGTCGTCACCGAAGAACGCCGCGAGATCGTCCGCCGGTGCCGAGTCCTCGATACGGCCGACCTCCCGCACAAGAGCCTCTTCCAGCTCAACGCCTGCCACCTCTTTCCAATTGATGACGCCATAGATCACATCGATCGTTTCGCCACAGGTGGAGAGCGGCATCAGGATACCGCGATAAAGCGTATTGTTGCCTCTACGCGAGGTAAATTCCGCCTCGAAGCCAACCGGTGCCCGATTGGCGATGATTTCGAAATAATGGTCGGTCAGTCGCGACAGGAGCGAGCGCGCCGGCACGGATGAGAAGCTAGCCTCCTCTTCCGGAAGCCCGCATTCTTCTCGCAGGCGTTCGCCGACGAAACGTAACGTCGGTTGTTCGCACCCCTGCGCAAAATCGATGAGGACGCTGTTCGGACCGAAATCGTCGAGATTTTCCGGTGACAGGTCAGCTGGCGCCGGAAACTCGCGCCCGCGCAACAGTCCAGCCCAATGATTATAGGCGCGCACATGCATGCGCCGCTCGTCCTGTTCGTGAAAAGCGGGCGGCGCGTCGAAATCAGCGTCGTCGGGCGCTGCAAACTCGCCGTTTTGGTCATCCATCACTGCCTGGCCCCCGTGCCATCCATCGGCGAAACGGCGCGAAGCCGCTCCATTTCGAACATGACCTTGCCGCAAGGGCCTTTCGACATGGTTAACGCGGCCCCGCACACAAAAAGGCCGCAGTTTGACTTGCCACACGGTCCCCCCATTGATAGGGCCGCGCCCGTCCGACCGTGGCTGGCCTACCGCCTTCTGCGCACGTCCGGTACGCCGCTTTAGCTCAGGTGGTAGAGCACATCATTCGTAATGAT
>JBAUIQ010000373.1:0-10003 GCA_049683075.1 Pacificimonas sp. | reverse complement strand
ATATGCTGGCGATCTTTACCGCCGCGGTGCGAGAGCCGAACGGCATCATCCTCGTCACTGGACCTACAGGGTCGGGCAAGACGACGTCGCTTTACTCCGGACTGAAATTGCTAAACGACGGTCGACGCAACATCCTGACCGTTGAAGACCCAGTCGAATATGCCGTTGATGGGGTCGGCCAGACGCAGGTCAATGCCAAGGTCGGGATGAGCTTTGCAGCAGGACTGCGCGCCATCCTGCGCCAGGATCCCGACGTCGTCATGGTCGGTGAGATTCGCGATCACGAGACGGCCGAGATCGCCGTTCAGGCGTCGCTGACCGGCCACCTCGTTCTCTCGACCGTTCACACCAACGATGCCGTCGGCGCGATCACGCGTCTGACTGATCTGGGCGTCGAGCCCTTCCTCCTAGCCTCCAGCCTGCGCCTCGTCGCGGCGCAGCGGCTGGTGCGTCGTCTGTGTCCAGCCTGTCGCCGTCCGCATGCAGCGAGCGCATCGGAAGCCCGCACACTGGGTCTCGCAGACGGTGCCACCATCTACGCCGCGATCGGCTGCGATGATTGCGGTCGCACCGGCTATCGCGGGCGGATCGGCGTTTATGAGATGATCCGCATTTCCGGCGAGGTCCGCGAGCTGATCCTCTCCGGCGCGGGCGAGGACGAGATCGCCGCCTTGGCCTTTGCGAAATCACCGACCATGGCGGCGTCCGCGCGCCGACTTGTCGAAGCGGGCGACACCTCTCTGGAAGAAGCCGTGCGTATCTTGCGCCAGGACGCTGCGGCCGATGACGTCGCGCCGGAAATGGCCAATGCCTGACTTTACTTATCTGGCGATCGATACTGGCGGCCGCGAACGACGCGGGACGCTTGGCGCGTTGGATGAAAACGCGGCGCGTGCGCGCCTTCGGGCGAAGAAGCTACTGCCGGTAAAACTCTCGGCGGCGGGCATATCGGCGACCTCCACTCCGTCGCCGAGGCGCAATCTCTTCGCGCCAAAATTGTCGGCAAAGGAACTTACGCTTTTCACGCGGCAACTGGCGACGCTCATCACGGTTACGCCACTGGAAGAGGCTTTGCGCGCCATCAAGGGCGGTGCGGAGCGCGCGAAAGTCGCTGTCATTGTCGGCAACGTCCATGCGGGCGTCGTTGAGGGTCGACGGCTCGGCACTGCCCTCGGTGCTGAGGCGAAGAGTTTCCCACCACTGTATAGGGCGATGGTCGCGGCGGGCGAAGGTTCGGGCGCGATGACAGAGATCCTGACGCGGCTGGCCGACCTGATGGAGCGGCAGGCGGACGTGCGCGGAAAGATCGTCACGGCGCTCGTCTACCCATTGATGCTGGCCCTGGTCGCGCTGGCGATCGTCATCGGCCTGATGACCTTCGTCATTCCGAAGGTCGTCGAACAATTCGATACGATGGGCCAGGACCTGCCGCTCCTCACGCGTATCGTCATTGGCGTATCGGACATTCTGACGAGCTACGGTCTGCTGATGATTGTCCTCATGATGGCGGGGGGCCTCTTGTTCGGGCGCCTCCTTCAGAATGAAGACTTCCGCCTGCGGTTCGACCGCTGGCTGCTTCGCTGGCCGCTAATCGGTGGCCTGATACGCGACCTCGCCGCCGCGCGGCTGGCGCGCACTCTGTCCACCGTCGTCGCGAATGGCATGCCGCTTCTCGATGGACTCGCCGTGACAGCCCGCACCGTCCGCAACCGCGCCGTGCGCGCCGCCTGCCTGTCAGTCGTCGATGCCGTCAACGAGGGCGGCAGCCTGTCCGCCGCCTTGAAGCGCACTGAGATTTTCCCGCCACTTCTCGTCCACATGACCGCGTCGGGCGAACAGTCCGGCCAGCTCGACCTGATGCTGTCCCGCGCGGCAGATTATATGGAGCGCGAATTCGACGCCTTCACGCAGCGCGTGTTGTCCCTGATGGAGCCGCTAATCATCGTTGTCATGGGCGGTCTCGTCGCCATGATCGTATTGTCGATCCTACTGCCCATTCTGCAACTCAACACGTTGGCGCTCGGATAACCCAAATGACCGAAGACAAACGCAAAAAAGAGAATGAAGACGGCTTTACGCTCGTCGAGCTGATGGTCGTCATCGCCATTCTCGGCCTGCTCGCCACCTTCGTCGTCATCAATGTCCTGCCGGCGCAGGGCATCGCGGAACGACAGAAGGCGGAAGCCGATATCCAGCTGATCGACCAGTCGGTGCAGATGTATCGCATCACGAACCGCAGCTATCCCTCAACGCAGGACGGTCTGCAGGCGCTCGTCGCGGCGGGGACGCTTCGGAAGCTGCCCGACGACCCGTGGGGCAATCCATACCAGTATCAGCAGCCGGGCACGCGCGCGGGCGAATATGACATCTACTCGCTGGGCGCGGACGGCCAGCCGGGGGGCGAGGACGCGGATGCCGACATCGGCAACTGGCAGTAGGTCAGAGCGCGGCTTCTCGCTTGCCGAGCTGATGGTCGTGCTGGCGATCGTCGGCCTGTCGGCCGCAGTCGTTTTGATCGCCTGGCCAAGCGACCGCGGTGCCGTGCGTTCGGAAGCGGAACAGCTGGGCGCCAAATTGCTGGCGGCGCGCGACAATGCGCTCTTCACCCAAAACGAGACGGCGGCAATCATCGAGCCGAGCGGATATCGGTTTGAAACGCGGCGAGGTGCGGATTGGACGCCCGCAAGCGTACGCGCGCTCCGCCCCAATCTATGGGACAATGACGTAGCTCCGCTGCTAACAGGTGGTGAGCGACAGCGTCTTCGCTTCGACGCCACAGGTCTGACCGATGCTGCGGAAATCGTGCTGACAAATGGCGATGCCCGTGCATCGGTCATCGTCGACGGAGCAGGAGGCGTTCGTGTCGAGGACTGAGGAGGGCTTCACGCTTGTTGAGGTGCTGGTGGCGCTTGGCGTCCTCGGGCTTGCGGTCCTCGCGCTGCTTCGTCTCGGCAGCGCGCATGGGAATACGATTGCCGCCAGCGAGCGGATCGTCCTGGCCGAGATCGTCGCCGACAATGCGCTGGCAGAGGCGATCACTTCGGATACGCCGCCCGCGCTTGGCGAGGACCGACAGACGCTTTCGAATATGGGCGAACGGTGGCTTGTCGAAAGCGATGTCGCTGTCAGCGCCGAGCCCGACGTGCTGATTGTCGAGATCTTCGTGACCGGCCCGGATGCGCGGAGGCTCGGCCCTTGGCGCGGCTATCGGTGGGTCGGATGATGCGGGCAAACGGCTTCACGCTCGTCGAGACGCTCGTCGCGCTTTTCGTATTCGCCCTACTGGCGGCGGGCGGCGCGTTCATTCTCGGCAACAGCGTCGATGCTGCCGCGCGGATCGATGACGTGTCGGACGAGGTGCAGGCGTTGCAGCGGACACGCGCGGCCCTGATGGCGGATGTCGGGCAGATGACTTTACGCGAACGGCGCGACGATGTGGGCACAGCGCAACCCGCTCTTCGCGCCGCGTCGAACGAGCTTATGACTTTCGCACGTCACGGACCCGACAATCCCGATGGTGAAGCGCGCCCGTCACTCAGCATCGTGACATGGCGACAGGGCGCAGACGGATTGGAACGGCTGGCCGCGCGGCAGGTGGACGGCGTCGCACCCGCCTCGCCAGCCCTGCTGCTGCCCGGAGCGCGCAATGCTGAGCTCTATTTTCGCTATGACGGCGCGTGGTCCGAGACGCCCTTGGCCGAACCATCCGCACCCATGCCAGATGCCGTACGCCTAACCCTCGACCACCCGCGTTTCGGCGCGGTCGAACAGATTTTTCTTGTCGGATCGGCGACATGAGCCGGCGGGGCGAGGAGGGCATGGCGCTCATCACTGTCCTGTTGCTTGTCGCGGTCATGGCTGCGCTGACGGTGGCGACGCTCGCGACGATGAACCGGGCCATCGCCATGACGGCAAATGGCGGCGCGGCCATGCAGGCGCGACACGATGCTCGCGGCGCGATCCTTGTCGCGGCGGCGCGCTTGACTGCACTTCGCGAAGCTGCGGATGGGCAGCTGACCAACCTCGGCGGGTGGCAGGAGCAGCCGATCGTCGTCCCGACCGACACCGGAAGCATTTCAATTCTGCCGCGTGACGGCAGCCACTGCTTCAATCTCAACAGCGTCGTCGGAGACGCCGGACCGACGGGCGTCGGCGGCGGGCTGTCTCCGCTCGCCGTCGAGCAGTTCGTCGCCCTCGCCGGGGCGGTCGGCATTGCGGAGCGACAGGCGCGTGCCATGGCGCTCGGTTTGGTCGACTGGATCGACGCGGACCCCTTCCCCATCGGCGGCGGCGCCGAGGACGGACGATATCTAGGTTACCGAACGCCGAACGGGCCCATTGCTCATATTAGCGAGCTGATGGCCGTCAACGGGACGAGCCCGCAGGCCTTCGAAGCCTTGCGTCCCTATATTTGCGCGCTACCGACCGGCGCGACGTCGGCGATGAATGTGAACACGATGACAGCAGATGATGTGCCATTGATCGCGATGCTGGCCCCCGGGCAAATCAGTCTTGCGCAGGCGCGGCAGGTGCTGGCGGATCGTCCGGTCGATGGCTGGCCAGATATCGCCGGCTTCTGGGCCGACGTCGCCGCGCTGGGGATACAACGCCCTAGCCGCGCCTTGCGTCAGGTCGCGACGGACAGCGACCTGTTCGACCTTCAGATCCAGGTGACCGACGGCGACTTCACGGTCGACGAGACCGTCCTTCTGCAGGTCGGCGGCGATGAACCTCGCATACTCTCTCGCATTTGGCGTGCCGACGGATGACCGGCCGGATTCTTCTTATGCTGCCGCGCGATCCGGAGGCTTCGACGCCGTGGATCAGAATAGGTGCCGACGGCCTCGTGGCGCGACGCGGCGAGCTGGCACCGAATGAGGACCTTGTCACGCCCGAGGGCGATCATATCGTTACCGCCGTTCCCGGTGAGGACGTGACGATCCTGTGGCGCGATCTGCCTGCCGACAGCATCGAACAGGCGCGCGCGGCGGCAGTGTTGACGCTCGAAGGCGAGAGCGCGCTTTCGAGCGACGCCATGCACGTCGCCGTCACACATCCCGCTCTGCCCGATGGCCGACGCGCGCTCGCTATCGTCGACGCAAACGTCATGGCGGGCTGGACCGAGCGCCTCGCTGCGCACGGTCTCGACCCGGACGTTATCTCACCAACCAGCCTGATGCTGCCGCTTCCCGCCGATGGCGCCTTGACCGCCCAACGCGGTTTGATTTGGGATGTCCGCGGCCACGACATCGCGTTCTCGTCTGAGGCGGACATGATCGACATGCTCGTCGATCCGGCAACGCTCATTCGAATTGACGACCCGTCGGAAATCGAGAGCCTGCGCCTTGCGGAAAGCGAAGCGCCAATTCTCAATCTACGGCAAGGCCGATTTCGACATGCAGGACCGCGCGCCGCACCGGGGCTCGTGAAAAGGATGTCTCTCCTCGCCGCCGCTGCGGTCTTGCTTTTTGTAATGGCCACTGGCGTGACGGCGTGGCGGCAAGACCGCGCCGCCGCTGCACTCGAGGTTCAAACAGCGCAACTCGCCGAGGATGCTGGGGTCACGGTCGATGGTGATCCGCTACCTGCTCTCCGGCTCGCGATGGCTGAACGTATTGCCGGTGCCGGTTTCCAGCCCGCCGCCGCCGCACTGTTCGCCGCCGTCCGCTCCGCACCCGGCACGTCCGTCCGCGAGCTGGATTGGAATAGCGAGCGCCTGGCCGCGACGATTGCCTTTCCGCGAAGCTCTTCTGCGGAAGCCTTGCGACCGGGTATTGAGGGGGCCGGCTTCGCCTACAGAGCGGGACCCGCGCGCGGTCGCGAGAGTGACCGGACCGCCGACATCGAAGTGGCGCTGCCATGACGGGCCTCGCCCCCTATTGGACAGCGCGCAGCCTGCGAGAGCGTCGGATGCTCGCCGCGCTTGGCGTCATTTTCGCGGTCTTTCTCTTGTGGTTCGCGGTCATCCGTCCGCTCGGGCTTTGGATCGACGAGAGCACAGCGCGCCTTCTGACAGCGACCGAGGATCATGCCGAAGCGGAGGCCATCGTAGCTAGGCTTGGACAGGCGAGGAGTGCCGCTACGCCTGACGCGCTCGACGCCCTCTTAGAGGAGGCCGGGTTGACGGGAACGGTCGCATCTGACGGCGGCCGCCAGTCCGTCGAGATCGCCGCCATCCGACCGGACGTTCTCTTCTCGCTGATCGCCGCTATCGAACGCCGTATCGGCGCGCCGGTTACAAGCGTTTCCATCCGTCGCAACGATGATGCAACTGTCGAAGCCAGCCTCGTCGTCGGTGGCAACTGATGCGTCTTCGCTTGCAATTCGGTCGCGCGGCATTGTTCGTGGCCATGCTTGCCATCGCCCTCGTCGCGACAATCCCGTTGGGTGGCGCGCTGTCACGATTGGATGCTGGCCGTTTGGGCATGTCGGCAGCGGATGCCGGTGGTTCGATCTGGTTCGGGCGACTGGACGACATGCGGATCGGCCCGGCCGCCCTTGGCGATGTTGAGATGCGGCTGTCGCTCTGGCGCTTGTTTACAGGCGAGGCCCGGTTCGACCTTTTCGACGGCGATGGCGATGAAATCTCCGGCGCTATCGATTTTCATGCCGGAGGCGTCGGCTTCCACGATATCAGTCTGTCCGCGCCCCTAAACCTCTCATCCTATGGTGCGTCCGGTCAACTCGTCCTGGCCGACCTGTCGGCGGACCTGTCGCGAGCTTCGTGCGACCGTGCGAGCGGCACGGCATCGCTGTCGCTGGCTTTTCCGGAACTGGCGACGACATTGACGGGCGCGCCAATTTGCGAGGGTGAAACGCTTCTCCTCAGAATGACGGACGGCGCCGACATCGCGCTCGACATCGTCGTCAGTTCCCTCGGTTTGGAGAGCGCAACATTGACCGTCGCCGGTGCCGATCTCGGATCGACGAACATCCTTCCTGGCGGCGCATATGATCAGCAGGCGGGCGGCTACACCCTTTCGCTTTGAAGCAGCGCCAGCAGCGCGAAACTTGCGAGCCAATGCTCACCGGCATAATCGCCTGCGATTTCCGGCAGGGCGGCCTTGAGATGGCGATCGGCGCTCGCGCTAAGGGGCGCGGAGGCGGGATGATCAAACCCAAGCGTCGCCGCGAGACGGCGCTGGCACCACGCCCGGCTAAGCGAGAGGCCATCGAGATGCGCGATCTTCCCATCGGTCCGGTCGCTTACGACAGGCGGCATCAACAGCGTTTTCGGCTCGCCGTGTTCAAGGCGCGGCAGGAACGCATCGAGCCATGCGCGAAAGCGCTCGGCGGTCATGGTGCACCGCATCAATTCGGCCTCCATCAGCGCGGGTGACAGGAACTCGTCACCGCCCGGCTCCCACGCCTGACAATCGCGGTCGCCTGCGAACCACGCCTGTGCTCGCGTCTCGATCTTTGCCGCCAAATCTGCATCGTAGTCTCGTGCCCATTCATGCGCCAATACGCATGCAAATGCGGAGTTGAAATGCGTACCGGTCCGGGTCGGATAGGTCAGCTTTTCGATATAGAGGCCGACACCTTCTGCAAGGTCGCGGGCGAATAGCGCGAGCGCCGCTGCCCACACGGCATCATGGCGCGCCGCTTCGCCGTGCAACGCCAATAACCATGCCCAGCCGTAGGGACGCTCGAACCCCGCACTAAGATCGCAGGCGAAATAGGCACGCTCGGTTTCGATATTCTGCGAGGTTAGGGTATCGTCCGCCCGCGCGCGGACGTCCGTGGCGAAGTCGCTATCGGGAAACAGCCGCGCAAGGGTCAGCAGCTGCCACCAGCCGTGGACGCAGCTGTGCCAGTCGAAGCTGCCGTAGAAAGCCGGGTGCAAGTCACGCGGACGACCATGATCGTCCGGTCCGCCACTCACATGCTGCAGCGCGTTCGGAAACTCCCGCCCGACATGCCCGAGTGTCAGTTTCGCAAATTGCCGGGCGAGGCCTTCGGTCAGCTGCATCAAAAGGCGAACCAGTAGATGAAAAGGATGTTGACGACGAGCAGTGGGATCGCCGTCCCGACCTGCTGCCGGATGACGCCGTTCCTGTCCTTGAGATCTAGAAGGGCGGCGGGGACGATGTTGAAGTTCGCCGCCATGGGCGTCATCAGCGTGCCGCAAAATCCGGACAGCATCCCGATGGCGCAGACGATGGCCGGATCGCCGCCATATCCGAGGATGAGGAGCGGCAGGCCCACCGCCGCCGTCATCACCGGGAAGGCCGCGAAGGCGTTCCCCATGATCATCGTAAAGAGCGCCATGCCGAGGCCATAGGCAATGACGGCACCTAACAGGCTGCCATCCGGGATCGCCTGTTCCGCAATACTGCCCACAACCTCACCCACGCCCGCGAGCGCGAAGACCGCGCCAAGGCTCGCCAGCATCTGCGGCAGCACAGCGGCCCATCCTACGGCGTCCATCAGCCTGCGGCCCTCCTGCAGCGGCACGAGCGGCGCGGGTCGAAGCCATAGATAACCCACGGTGAGCGCGAGTAATGTCCCGATCATTAGCGCAATGATGGTCTCCTGCCCGATCTGCGCGAGGCCCTTAGTATATTTGAACAGGAGCGTGCCGCCGAGCGCGACGGCGGGAATGACGAGCGCGGGCAGGAACAGCTTCGCGCCCCGCGCTTTCGCCTCGACCAGGCGTTCTGCTGGGCTCGTCGTCTCTGCCTTGCCCTGTCCCAGCCAGCCGAACCCAGCGATGGCGACAAGGCCGATGACGAGCGCACCGTTACCGAGATCGCCGAGATGATCGCCTGCCAGAAAACTCGTCGCGAGAAGCGCCCAGAAGGCGGCGTTGCCGAGCCGGTTCGGATTAGAAGCATCCCGTAAGCTAAGTAACGCGACGATTGCGAAGAACGCCCCGGCGACGATGTAGACGGCGGTCAGCGTGATCATGCGCCGCCCATCAGCCGCTTGTCGAAGCGCCACAGGCGATAGCCGTGAATGATGAATGCGGCGATGGCCGTCGGAATGGCCCAGACGCTAAGTTCCAGCGGCTCGAGGACGATGTCATACTGCGCCAGGAAGCCGACCATCAGGAGTATCGAGCCGATGGCGATGAAGATGTCCTCACCAAAAAACAATCCGATATTGTCGGTCGCCGCGCTCATCGCTTTCACGGCTTCGCCATCGTTCTCCGGATCCTGCTTGTCGGCGGCTGCCTCGGCCATCGGCGCTACGAGTGGGCGCACGGTCTGGGCATGGCCCGCAATCGACGTCAGGCCCAGCGCGGCCGTGATTTGCCGGAAGGCGAGATAGGCGATGAGGAGACGTCCCGTCGTCGCGCCGCGTAACGCTTCGATGGTCAGACGCGCGCGCTCCTGCAGCCCGCGCCGTTCGAGAAGCCCGATGACGGGCAGTACGATCCAGATAATCGAAATGTAGCGCGCGTCGTTGAAGGCTTTTCCGAACGCCGCCACGATCTCCAATGGTGCGAGCCCGGCCGCGATCCCCGTGACGAAGGCCGCGACCGTGACAACCAACAACGGATTGAAGCGCAGCAGGAAGCCGACGACGATAACGAGAATGCCGGAGAGGACGAGCATTCAGGGTGCCTTCCCAAAGCCGCCGCCGCCCGGCGTTTCGATCACCACAATATCATCCGGCTTAAGGTCCGCGCTGCCTGTCCCGCCGAGCGTCTCGATTTCGCCGCTCGCGCGTTCGATCCGCGTCTGACCCGCCTGTCCGTCCGTACCGCCCGCCAGCCCAAAGGGCGGCACTCGTCGCCGGTTCGCGAGGATGTTCATCCGCATGGACTCTTGGAAGCGCACGCGCCGAACCGTGCCGTCGCCGCCCTTGTAGCGCCCGGCCCCGCCCGATCCGTGCCGGATCGCGAACTCCTCCAGAACTACGGGGAATCGCGTCTCCAATATTTCCGGGTCTGTCAGGCGGCTGTTCGTCATGTGCGTCTGCACCGCGTCCGTCCCGTCATGGTCGGGGCCTGCGCCACTGCCACCGGCGATCGTCTCGTAATATTGCCGTGTACCGT
>JBAUIQ010000372.1:0-3619 GCA_049683075.1 Pacificimonas sp. | reverse complement strand
GACCCCACCGCGGCTCGCGGGCGCACACCAGCATGACAATGCCTCGCTCGCAGTCGCAATGATGCGGCATCAGGAGGTCATTGCGGTTCCCGAAAGTGCTCTACGGGCGGCACCCGGCTGGGCGAATTGGCCCGCGCGGTTGCAGCATCTGGAGGCGGGGCAACTCGTCGACCTCGCGCCGAGGGGCAGCACGTTATGGCTGGATGGTGGGCACAATCCGGCGGCTGGGCGAGCGGTTGCCGACTTCCTGCGGCGAGAAACGAAAGACAGGGCGCAGCCGGTACACATCATCTGCGGTATGATCGCGGGGAAAGACGTGCGCGGTTTCCTGAAGCCGCTGGCCCAGCGCGCCGATCGCCTGACCGCCGTGCCGGTCGAGGATCATGAGATGCACGACCCGGCAGACCTGGCAGCGGTCGCCAGCGAACTCGGCCTGGCGGCAGAGACGGCGAGTTCCGTTGTCGATGCGCTTCGCAAAGTCGACGCGAACCCTGTCCCGCCGCTCGTTCTGATTTGCGGATCGCTGTATCTCGCAGGAACGGTCCTCGCCGAAAACGGCCCGCTGCCGAGCTAATCGTCCGCGGCGTCATTGCCCTCGTGAGACGAGACACCAATATCCTCGCCCATCGTGGCGATGTTCGCATCTCCCGTTTCGATCAACGCCAGCAATATCCTGGCCGGATGTTCGTCCGTGAAATGGGGATTTGCGGCGACGGGCGCGAGGACGTTCCGCGCCGTTTCAAGATCGCCATCCGCAGCAAGCGACCATGCGAGATAAAGCGAGGTTTGCATCACCTGCGGTGCCAATTCACGCGCACGCCACAATAGTTCTCGCGGCGCGTCACCCCGGATGCTGTCACCGTCGAGCGCGTAGAAATAGAGCGTCTGGTAATGATCAGGCCGAACCTTGAAGGCGCGGGCGTAGGCACCGCGGGCAAGAGCATGTTGCTCGTCGATATCGGCGGCCTCGACATGCGCTTGTCGCGAATGCGCACGACCGAGAGCGTAAAGTAGCTCGGCATCGGCGGGCGCGTCCGCAAGGAGGGTCGTCAGCTGCGTGATCGCCGCCGCCGCATTGCCGCTTTCCGCCTCTGCCATGGCGACGAGGCGGGCGGCATACGGCCCGTCTTCATCGCGCGCTGCCTTGCGAAGATCGCTGAGCACATCGTCGAGGTTATCCCGTGCCGTTCCGCATGCGAGCGCACGGGCCGGAAGAAAGAGATCGTCTGCGGCCTCCGGGAGAGCGGTTATCCGCACCTCGCCAGTGAACAGAGGTTCGGTGAACGAGATCTGGGAGCGGGTCATTTCCTTCCGCTTCACGTAACGTCGGAGGGCGGTACGAATTTCGCGTGGCGTCATACCAAGGTGCGTTTTCAACGCGGCAATATCATCCTCGCCGGCCGCCACCGCGCGCAGATAGGCGCGCAGTTGGTCCTGCATGTCCGAACGAAAAAGATAATGCGTGAAAAGCCACGACATGGCGTAGAACTTCGCCCCGTCTTCGCCGCTCTTGATATCGGGAACCGCCGCAAACCACTTCTCAGGCCGGTCTCTCAGCGCAAGGGGCAGCCACTGCGCGCGTATGAGTTCATACTCGCCAACGGTAACGCTCCGATCCGAAAATTCGGCGGTCGACCAATATTCTGCGAACCCCTCGATATACCAGGACGGATAGCCATAGGGGAAATGCTGGTAGAGGAAGTGATGAGCGTATTCGTGAAAAAGCACGATATCGCCCGACGTCATGCTGGCTCTTTCCACGGAGAAGGCGATCGTACAGCGTGGGTCGGCCTTGTAGAAACCCAGGATATTGCCGGATGCCGAGGTATGGCGCCTGAGATTTCTTTGCGACTTCGCTATGATCATCTCGAAGGGCTGCACTTCGGCGTCGGGTTCAACGCCAGTGAACATTCGAAGGAGCGCATCGAATCGCTCGAGATCCGCAGTCCGGCGACGTAAATCGTCGGTATCGCCCTCGCTAAAGACCCGGAACTTTTCGGTTTCGGCGACGTGCCAGCGCGCAAAGGCCTCGTGAGCGCCGAGGATTGCGAAGACCAACATGGCGATTGTCGTGAGCCGCCAATTTAGCATCTGATTTCCCCCGCGCCGGAAATGCCTCGCATTCTCCGACATGACATAAACTCGCCTATTTATGTCTTGTGAAGCCGTTGCCCCAGAATTCGTGGCCGCTTCGGACTCTAAGTGCGTCCCCTCACGCCGGTTGCGCGACCGTCCGGTAATTGTTCGCGCGTTCGCGGAGTAGCTCCAGGAACGCCAAGATGACCGCCACAACGCCGATGGCGGCGGTGATATAGAAGATCGATTCGTAGCCGATCCGTTCGATGCCTTCGCCGAGCGCTGCGCGGCCCAAAGAGCCGACGAGGAAGGTGAGGGACGAGAGGAGCGCATATTGGACGGCGCTGTATTTCTTCGACGTGATGGCGGAAAGATAGGCGATGAAGGCCGCGCCCGCGATGCCGCCCGCGATATTTTCGCCGGAGATTGCCAGCATCAGGCGGGCCAGTCGCTCGTCCGCACCGAACAGGCCGACGAGCTGGTAGAAACCGGAATAGGTGCCGAAGATATCAAGCCCGCCGCCGCCCGCCGCGAGGTCGGCGTAGAGAAGGTTCGAGGCTGCCGCGATGATCGCGCCGAGGACGACCGTCGCCATGCGGCCGATCGAGGCGAAGAGAAAGGCCGACAGCGCGATGCCGAGCATGGTCATGCCGACGCCGAAGAATTTCGACGCGAGGGCGACCTCGTCGTTCGTGTAGCCGAGCTCGCCCAGATAGAAGGGGTAGGCGAACGGGCCCCAGATGCTGTCGGTGATGCGATAGCTGAGGATCAGCGCGAGGACGAGGACCGAAGCCCAGCGCAGGCGCACCGCAATCTCGCCGAGCGGCAGGATGAGCGCGGCATAGCCATGATCGAGCGTGCGACCGAGGCCGCTGGTCGCGGGGATGGTCTCCGTCATCACATATTGGCCGTTGGCGCGTTTCGTTTCGAGCCAGGCGGCGATGATGGTCGGGATGATGACCGTCGCGACGATGATGAGCGGGCCGTAAAACTGGATGAACTCCGTGGGATTGGGGCGTAGTTCGGGCTCGGCGGTCAGCGAGCGGACCATGAAGACGCCGACAGTGATGAGCGCCCACGCCCAGAGGCTGCCGACGGCGGCAAGCGCGAAGCCACGGATCCGCGGATGAACGGCGCCGGGACTGCGCAATTCCGTCTGCTCGTCTTCCCCGCCGACGGGGCGCGGCGTGTCGGGCGCGAAGAAGGTGATGAGAAGGACGCCGAGCATCGCAAAGCCGAAGACCATGTAGACATTCGGCCAGCCGATCCGCGCGGCGAGGACGAGCGCCAGGGCGCCGCCAGCGAGCGACGCGATGCGGTAGCCGAATTGATAAACGGTCGAGAGGAGGTCGAGCGTTGCGATCTCGTCGGCGACGTCGACACGCCAAGCGTCGATAACGATGTCCTGGGTCGCACTGGCAAAAGCGCCGAACCCGGCAAGCAGCGAGAACCATCCGAGCGCGCTCTTGGGATCGAGCGTCGAGAGGACGATCAGGATGGCGCCCAAGGAAGCCTGCGCAAGGATCAGCCAGCTCTTCCGCCG
>JBAUIQ010000371.1:0-3159 GCA_049683075.1 Pacificimonas sp. | reverse complement strand
ACATCCGTTCGATCTCGGCTTTGCCTTCGTGCCGGGTGAAGCTCGTCTGGACGACGAAGCTGGCATTGTCGTGGAAGCACGCCAGCGTCTTTCCCATGTCCTTTTTGTCGACATTGCCGAAATAGCTTTTCGTCGCCAGTTCGATCAGCTGATCGCGGGAGAGGGTCGAAGGGTACTGCATCAGGCGTCTCCCGCCTTCAGCAGATTGTCGCCGCTCATGTAGACGTAGACGTTCCGGAAGCGGCGATCGTCGCAATAGAAGCGGTTGCAGTTCTCGTAACGCAGCTCCTCGCCGCCATTGGGCGTGATCAGCACGGTGAATTGCGAGCAGATGGCATCCGTTTCCGGATCGGCGATATGGACGAAATTGCCGTGCCAGATCTGCTCGAAGTCCGTGAACAACTTTTCGAACATGGCACGGATTGCCTTACGACCTCCATGGATCGTCGCCGACGTCGCTTCGGTGAGGACGGCATCTTCGTGGAAGCAGTCCAGCACCTGGTTGAGCTTCTTGTTGTCGACGCCGTCGAAATATCGCTTCGTGACGATATCGATATACCAGCTCTCGTCGAGCTTCGGCTCCGCAGAGGTCATTAGTACCAGCCTTTCCGGATATCGGTATCGTTCCCGACTTCAGGCGCAGGAAACGCAACCTTCGAATGCGTGAGGCCAAGCCCGATCATCAATTCGAGCTTCTTGTACGCGACGAGCCCGGGATTGATTACCGGGATGAGCAGATTGTCGTTCAGCCACGTCGCCGACTGATGCATCGTCGTCGAGCCCAGAACGATGACGTCCGCGCCGTCTTCTTCCATCGCCGCCTCGGCTTCGGCTTTTAGCTTGCCGAAGACGACCTCCTCCTTGCCCTCCAGAAGCTCGGTGACGTCCGGTCGCGTGTCGATGGAACGTAGGCTCGCGACGCGCTCCCAATAGCCATATTCGGTCAGCGTCTTTTCATAGAGCGGGAACCATTCGTCCCACATGGTGAGAATGGTGAACTTCTTTCCGAGCGTCATCGCCATATGAAAGGCGGCCTCGCCGGGGCCGACGACGGGGATCGCGAGGCGAGAGCGGAGGGCCCGCATGCCGCTGTCGGAGACCGTGTCGATCAATACGCCGGAATAGCCCTCGTCTTCGGCCGTGATTCCGGTCTGAAAGACCGTCCAATCCATCAGCAATGTGTCGTGATAGCTGTCGCCAAGCGCGGCGCCCCATTTCACCGCTTCGAATTCTGGCGCGAAACCGTCGGCGACACGTTCTGGTGGTAGCTGGCTGGCGCGAGCGGCGACCCCCGCCTCGTCCATCGGAATTGGTACGATGACCTTGATCCTGTGCGACATCAGTCCCTCGCTCCCCAGCGCCTGATGTCGCCGCTATGAACATGTCTGGCGTGGGCGGCAAGCAAATTGTATACAATAATTCAGGTGAGGGGATTGCGATGACGGCGGCTGAACGAGCTTACGCAAAGATTCAGGCTGCCATCATCTCGGGCACGCTTGCACCGGGTAGTGGCCTTACGGAATCCGCGCTTGCCGAGATCGCACTTGTCAGCCGGACTCCTGTGCGCGCAGCGGTGCAGCGGCTCGAGTCAGAAGGGCTCGTCGCTCGCTCGCCGACGGGACGGCTGTCCGTCACAGACTGGCAGCAGACCGATCTCGACGACCTCTTCACGCTGCGCGCGATGCTGGAAGGTCACGCCGCCGAACGGGCCGCGGGGCGTATCGATGAGGCCGACTTGGCGGCTCTCCGCATACAGAATGACGAGATTGAGGCTGCCATCGGCGCGCCGGGCGGCGAGCCGGATGTTCCGCGCTTCCTTGCTGCCAATCGACGTCTGCACGACATCATCATCGCCGCGGCGGCATCGGAACGCACCGCGACCATGCTGAGCCAGTTGGTTGAACAGCCGCTCGTGCGGGCAACGGCTCGTCGCTACGACCGCGATCTTTTCGTTCGCAGCCATGAGGAACATGGGGAGCTGATCGCTGCACTGGCGCGAGGCGACGGTGTGTGGGCGCGCGCGGTTATGACCGGACATATAAGGCGGGCGTATCACGCACTTGTTGCTGTCAGAAGCGAGGACTGATGAGGGCAGCTATTGTTGCAGCTTGCCGATGATCCAGTCGGCATCCACCACTTCCGCGTATTTCGCCTTCAGGTCGAACAGGTTTGCCTCGTGCACCTGAAGTTCGCGGTCGCCGCACGCGTCCGCGACGACGAAGGGCGCAAAACCGTGACAGAGAGCGTCGAGCGCTGTGGCACGGACGCATCCGGACGTCGACAGGCCGCTGATGATGGTCGTGTCGACACCCATCGCGGTCAGGGTTGACGCTAACGGCGTACCGAAGAAGGCGCTCGGATATTGTTTCGTGACGACCATGTCGTCCGCGTTGGGAGCGAGGCGCGGATCGAAATCGGCGAGCGGGTTGCCTTCGTCGAAACAGGAAAGCGCCGTGATCTTCTGCCGGAACAGGCCGCCGTCGCGGCCCGCCGCAGCGGACGTATATTCGACGCGCGTCCAGATGACCGGCACGTCGGCGGCGCGGGCGGCGGCGACCAACCTCTGGTTTACGGCAAGTTCTGCCTCGACGCCTGCATAGAGAGGCGAGAGCTCTTCCAGATAGGCTCGCGCGAAATCGATAACGATCAGGACTGGCGACTTGCCGAACGAAAGCGACTGCCCGAAGCCGGCATCGCGATAACCCTCAGTCATTTCCGCCACGTCAGATTATGCCGCGTTCGGCGAGGTCGGCGCGCGTACCGGCGTCCATCCCAAGAAGCTCGCCGTAGACCTCTTCATTATGCTGACCGAGTTCCGTGGGACCGGCCCAACGGATTTCACCGGGCGTCGCGCTGAGACGGGGGGCAGGGGCCTGCATGACGAGGTCGTTATGCTCCGGATGCTCGACCTCGACCAACGCTTCGCGAGCCTTGTACTGAGGGTCATTGAGCATGTCGGGCGCCGTGAAGATTTTGCCCGCAGGCACACCGTTATCGGCGAGAAGCTTCAGCAGGTCCTTTGAGCTAAATTTCTTAGTCCAGTCCGAAATTATGTCGTCCAACAAGGTCTGGTGTCGCCCACGCGCCTCATGATCAACGAAGCGCTCATCGGCAGCGAGCTCCGGCTGTCCCATAGCGGCGGCGAGCCTTGTCCAGACG
>JBAUIQ010000370.1:0-21416 GCA_049683075.1 Pacificimonas sp. | reverse complement strand
ATGCCATAGCGAAGGGGTTCGGCTTCCGGCTCGGGCTGGAACGTGCCGAACATCTTGTCCCAGATGATAAACATGCCCGCATAATTTCGATCGAGACACTCCGGGTTCGTCGCATGATGGACCCGGTGATGCGACGGCGTGTTGAAGATCGCCTCGATCCAGCGCGGCAGGCGCTTCACGCTCTCCGTGTGAATCCAGAACTGGTAGACGAGGTTCACCGCCGAAACGAAGAACACCATCGCGGGCTCGAAGATCAGAAAAAGCGGCAGAGAGAAAAGGAAGGTAAGCGAGATCGTACCCGTCCAAGTCTGCCGAAGCGCCGTCGACAGGTTATAATGCTGGCTGGAATGGTGGACGACATGGCTCGCCCAGAACCAGCGCACGCGGTGCGCCGCCCGATGGAAGGCGTAATATGCGAGATCGTCGGCCAGGATGCAGAGGATCCAGACCCACCAGGCCCAGCCAAGGTCGACCACGCGATACTGCGCCGCAAAAAGCGCGATCGCGACAAGGAAGCCGCCGAACAAGACGCCCGAAACCGTGCTGCCAAGTCCCATCAGGAGCGACGTGGCAGTATCGCGCCATTCATAATGGCCTGCCCGACGACCCTTCACGCGCACCCAGACGAGTTCCGCCACGATCAGCGCAACGAAAGCCGGGATGGCTAGCTGGACGGGATCAGGCAAGTCCATGTTGGTCTTTCAAAAGTTCGGCCCACCGCTTGGCGTCGTCATGCCCAAGCCTGAGGCTTGTGGTGCCGAACATGGCCTCCCCGGTCCTGACCCGCAACTCGTCGCCGTTGATTGTGGCCGAGGCTTTCTGCGTCAGGAACCGCGCGCTCACATGATCGCCAACCGGTCGCAACAGCGCGATGCCGCCATCTGATCCGCGCAACAAGGCACCGCGCCCGTCCCGCCCGCAAACGGCTTCGACGGGATCGAAGGCGGGAAGAAGCGCACGCGCGGTCCGCACGGCGTCCTCTTCCGTCATCGGTTCGGACGGCGTCCGTCCAAACAGCCACCACGCGATCGCGACGATTGCTGCGATCCCGGCAATCGACACGATAAGTTGCGCCAACATCAGTCGGCCGTGGCAAGCGCCTGCATCGCGCCCCGGTACGGATTGAGATCATAGCCGGCCGCGGACGCGCAGGCGACGATATCGTCGATATCCCGACCCGCCATGGCTTCGGCAAGTCCCCAGAGAGTCGTCGAGCGCGTCCCTGACCTGCAAAACAGCAATGTTGCGCCGTTCGCAGCATCGAGCGCTTCCCGAACAGCGTTTATCATTTCGGCGGTGAGCGGCTCCTGACCGAGTGGGATATGCGCATATCGAAGTCCCGCCGCGGCCGCGGCAGACGACATTTGCTCGGACGTGGGCTGACCGGGTTCTTCATGATCCGGCCGATTGTTCAAGAGAGCGGCGAAGCCCGCCGCCTTCACCTGCTCGATCTCGGTCGGTGCGATCTGCGGCGCTGCGCTGGCCCGCTTATCAAGGTGGCGAATGTCCATAGCTGCATTGCTGCCACATGGAACTTCATATCGCCAGCGACACGTCCGCTCCGCCAAACGCTTCATCTGACGCGGCGTTGTTGGTTAACGATTTGTTAGTATTCTAATCGCAGACATTCGCTGTGTTTTGCGTAGCGCCGCGCCGACGTTATCGGCGCTCTGGGGGTCAATCGATGAAGTCAAAGCTCTGGTTTGTGAGCGCAATCGCGCTGTCGTTTGCGACCGTCGCCAATGCGGCGATCCTTCGGGTCGGGGCAGGACAGCAATATTCGACGATACAGGCCGCCAGCAACAAGGCGAACCGGGGCGACATCATCGAGATCTCGCCCGGCGTCTACAATCAGGGCGCAGCCTTTTACGACCATGAGCTCGTCATCCGCGCTGCACCGGGCTCAGCACCTGGCAGCGTGATCGTGCGCAACGGTACGGTTCAGGGCAAGGCGTTGTTCGTCACCGCTGGGAACAATACCGTTGTCGATGGCATCCGTTTCGAAAACGGCTTTGTCGCGCAGGGCAATGGCGCCGGTATTCGCGCGGAGGGCGGCAACCTTACTGTCCTGAATTCAATCTTCGATGGCGGGGAGCATGGCATCCTCGTGGGCGGCGCGGCGGACCCGAGCCATAAGGTGATCGTCAGAGACTCGGTCTTTACGAATATCTACAGTCCGCAAAGTCCAAATGCGCTCACTCACGCGCTTTATGTCGGTAAGTCGATCGGCGAGCTGGAAGTGACCGGCTCGACGTTTACCGACGTGGCGACTGGCCATTACATCAAGTCGCGCGCGGAACGCACCATCGTTCGCGACAACATCATCGACGACCGCGATGGCTCCGGCAGCTATTTGATCGAAACGCCGGAAGGCGGCTCTTTGATCGTAGAACGGAATGTGCTGATCAACGGTCCGAACAGCGGTAACCGGACGACAATCGCACACGGGTTTGAGACGAAAAAAGGCGGTGGCTTCGTAAATCCGCCAGGCATCGTTTTCATCGGTGACAACGATTTTACGAATTTCCGACCCGGGTCCACCACGGTCTTCTTCGAGAACCGGACGGGCGAGCCAGCCGAACTTCACGAAAATACGATCACTGTCTCAGCTGGTTCAGTCGATCTTGCCCGCGGCGAGTATCGCGTGACGACGGACGCCGACGACAACAAACCGATCGATTTCGTATCAGCACCGGTGCGGAGCCTGCCCGCCTTTGACAATCTCGACCTCGGTCCGCCCGCCATCGCCGTAGACATTGGACCTGCCCAAGCCGTCTCCGCACCTGGCGTTCTGGGGCTGATGGGTGCCGGGTTCGGACTTTTGGCTTTTGCTCGCCGCCGCCAGTAGCGCCGATATCTAGCCGAGGCGGTCGAGTTTTGCCTTCATCGCGGCGAGTTCGGCCTTCAGGGCATCGATTTCCTCGACCTCCTCCTTCGGTGAGGCTGTCTCAGTCGGTGTTCCGCCAATGGCAGCCTCGAACATCTTCATGTTCTGGCGCGCGATCTCGCTGAACGGATTGGTCGCGCCCATCATCGAGCGGGTAAATTGCTCCTGATTGCGACGAAGGGCTGCCATCGAAGCTTCGAGATAGCTCGGCACCATGGCCTGCATCTGGTTGCCGTAGAGCGAGATGATTTCCTTCAGGAAGCTGGTCGGCAACATGGTCTGGCCATGCGTTTCTTCATCCATGATGATCTGGGTGAGGACGGCACGCGTAATGTTGTCGCCCGACTTAGCGTCGATCACCTTGAAGTCCGTTCCCTCGCGCGTCATCACACCCAGATGGTCGAGGGTGATGTAGCTGGACGTCGCGGTGTTGTAGAGCCGCCGATTGGCGTATTTCTTGATGACGACGACGCCATCATCGTCTGCGGCGGCGCGCTTGCGTCCGCGTGGTTTCTTTCCGCTCGTCGCCATCGACCTTGCCTTCTTTATCGCAAATATGCTGCACCTGCGAAAAGCATTAGCATGGATGTGTGCGGTGCAGCAATATGAGCGCCGATCGCCACGCACGCGGGCCGCACCCGCTCCCTCTTTTCTGGGAGCTCGCCCGGCTGCACATCGGTGACGACCGCACCAGGATGAAGGCGCTGACAGCGGCTGTCGAGCGCTATCAATCGGCACCGAAGCCGCCGTTGCGAGCGACCTTGCGATCGGTGGCAACTTCGGGAGCCGCGGCTCTTCTTGCACCGCAGAAAAATGGCGACGGTCGCAACGTGGTTCTTGTGCCGTCGCTGGTCAATCCGCCGACGATCCTCGACCTCGACGAACGGCGATCGCTCCTGCATATGCTCGCCAGGCGAGGGTTCGCCGCGCATCTGATCGACTGGGGGAAACCTGGCTCATCGGAGCGACGGTTCGATCTCGACGTCTATGTAACGGCGAGACTGGAGCCGCTCCTATCGGCGATCAATCGACCGGTCGTGGTCGGCTATTGTCTTGGCGGAATACTGGCGATGGCTGCCGCGGCACGTGGCAAGCTCTCGGCGCTGGCGACATTGGCGACACCCTGGCGGTTCGATGGCTATCCCGCCGAGCGCCGAGCCGAGCTGAGAAAATGGTGGGTGCAAACCCGGCCAGCCGCCGAGCGGCTCGGCGTGTTGCCGATGGCTCTGCTTCAACCCGCCTTCTGGTCGCTCGATCCAGGCGCACCTTCGGCGAAATTCCTGCGCTATGGCGCGATGCCGGACGGAGACGCTGCGCGCTTGTTCGAAGCGGTTGAGGATTGGGCCAATGGCGGCGCGCCGATACCGTTGCCCCTGATGGACGAGGCGATCGATGGACTGTTCGGCAGAAATGTCACTGGTCGTGGCGAGTGGACTGTTGGCGGCACGTCGGTAACGCCGGAGGCTATCGACATCCCATGGCTCAACTTGCCCGCCACCGGCGATCGGATCGTTCCGACCGCTGCCGCACCGCCCTCCCCAAACGACCATTCGGTCGCCGCCGGGCATGTCGGCATGATTGTCGGGTCTCGGGCACCGGAGCTTCTGCATGCACCTCTGGTGACGTGGCTGCGAAGTCTCTAGGACTTTTTAGAAGGCTCAGGAGACCAAGCTATGAACGACGTCGTTATCACCGCCGCGAAGCGCACGCCAGTCGGCAGCTTTCTCGGCGCATTCGCGTCCACGCCCGCCCACGAACTCGGACGGCAGGCGATCCTGGCGGCCATGGAAGAGGGGAAGGTCGGCGCCGACGACATTAGCGAAGTGATCCTTGGACAGGTCCTGACGACGGCGCAGGGGCAGAACCCCGCTCGGCAAGCGGCCGTCAACGCAGGCATTCACGAGTCGACGCCGGCTTATGGCGTGAACCAGGTCTGTGGTTCGGGTCTGCGTGCCGTCGCCCTTGCCGCGCAGCAGGTCGCGCTTGGCGATGCCAGCGTAATGATCGCCGGTGGCCAGGAGTCGATGAGCCTCGCCCCTCACGCCCAAAGCCTAAGACAGGGCCAGAAGATGGGCAATCTGCAGCTGATCGATACGATGATCCGCGATGGCCTGTGGGATGCGTTCAACGGTTACCATATGGGCCAGACGGCGGAGAATCTCGCTGAGAAATACCAAGTCACCCGCCAGGATCAGGACGAGTTCGCGGTCGCCAGCCAAAACAAGGCCGAAGCGGCGCGCAATGCCGGGCATTTCACGAACGAGATCGCGGCGGTCACGCTGAAGACCCGGAAAGGCGAAACCGTCGTCGATACGGACGAATATATCCGCGACGGCGCGACCGTCGACGGCGTCAGCGGATTGCGCCCCGCCTTTGCTAAGGACGGCAGCGTAACCGCAGCCAACGCCAGCGGCCTTAACGATGGCGCGGCTGCTCTCGTTCTCATGAGTGCGAGCGAAGCCGAAAAGCGTGGCGCCGAGATTCTCGGCCATGTGAAAAGCTGGGCCAGCTGCGGCGTCGATCCGGCCTATATGGGGATCGGACCCGTTCCGGCGTCGAAAAAGGCGCTGGAAAAGGCGGGTTGGTCAATCGGCGACCTAGACTTGATCGAGGCGAACGAAGCCTTTGCCGCTCAAGCCCTTTCGGTTGGCAAAGAATTGGGCTGGGACGCCGACAGGGTGAACGTCAATGGCGGTGCCATTGCGATCGGTCACCCGATCGGCGCGTCGGGGGCGCGTATCCTCGTGACCCTGCTGCATGAGATGAAGCGGCGCGACGCGAATAAGGGCCTCGCCACGCTGTGCATCGGTGGCGGCATGGGAATTGCGATGACGGTCGAGCGTTAGCTTCGAAAGGTCTTAACCAAGGTTTAGCACGATCTGAATTATACGCCACGCCGGGAAATGCATCGGGCGGGATTTGCATGGCGGAAACGAAGGATGACGAGCGGGCACCGTCGTGGCACGGCATCGACCTGAAGCTCGAATGGGCATCGTTGAAGATGCTGTTTCCCAGCATGGATCCGGCAGAGCGTGAACTGCGTGCCGCAGAATTGCGCGCTGTCGTCGACGCGGTCAGCCCTGTTGCCGTCGTCGGCATTTTCATCGCGTTCTTCATGGTCGCCGCGTTCGCTGGACGCGCACCTACAATGCCATTGATCGTCTTTGCTACAATGGTGGCCATCGGACTCGGAAATCCACTTTTTGAAAGGCGACGGGCGACCGTTTCAAATCTCATTTCCTCGGAGTCCGGACGAGAGCTTAAGGCGCGTCGCCGGAATATGATCGCGGCCATCATGGTTGCGGCGATCGGGTGGTCAGGCCTTCTCCTCACCGCATCCAGTATTCCAGAAGCCCCTCTGATCAGTTTGTTCATACCCGTAATTGTAGGATTGGCGGCTGTGGGTTCGGCACTTTACGCTTCCATGCCGCAAGCCGCGCTGGCTTTCATCGTCATCCAGCTTTCGACGCTCGAAATCGTAATTCTTCGTAGTCCGGAAGCTGTTTCGGCATTTTTTCATCCCCTCGTCATCATTTTCGGAATTACCCTGGCAAGGAGTGCGTTGCATCAATGCCGAATGCTGGCAGAAGCCGTCGGCAACGCAGGCCGTCTTGTTCAGGCAGAGAGAGTTCGCGCCGACTTTACGGAAGCCTCGCTCGCGGCCGAACGCGCGCGCGCAGAAGCGGCGGCTGAAGCCGAGCGTGCCACGAGACAGGCAGCCGAAGCCGAACTCTCTGCTGGGCGGACCGCAGAACGGAGCCGCGACGACGAGAAGCGCCGCGCTCTCCTCGCGTTCGAGACGAGCATCGGCGATATCGCCGAAGGTATCGATGCGGCATCGGCAACGGTCGCGTCGGGTGCGCGCGCGCTGAGCGACTTGGTCAGTCAGAGCAGCGTCGAAACCGGAGAAATCAACGACGCCGCCGAGGGCGCATCGCAAGCGGCCGAAAACATTGTCGTGGCAGCGGAGCAGCTAGCGGCGCTATCGGCCGACCTAGATGAGCGCGCCGGACGTCAATCGGCCATCAACGCCCGCGTCGCCGATAGCCTTTCGAGCGGTGCAGAGGCAATGAGCGCCCTCAGCGCGCGGGTCGCCGGTATCGAGCAGATCGTTTCCACCGTCGCCGGCTTTGCGGCACAAACAAACCTCCTTGCATTGAATGCCACCATCGAGGCGGCGCGCGCGGGAAGCGCGGGACGCGGATTCGCAGTCGTGGCGGACGAGGTGAAGCTGCTCGCCGGAAAGGTCGGCGCGGCGGCCGCCGATGTCGGCGACCGGCTGACGGCGATCGGCGACGGCACTGGCTCGCTCGCCGCGGAATTTGCAACACTCGAGGTCGATGTCGCCGCCATGACATCGCTCGCCGCCGACATGGCTGCCAGCGTCTCGCAGCAGCGGAGCGCGGCCGCCGAAATCGGTACAAGCGCTCGCGGGGCGGCGGATCATGTCGGCCGTGTATCAGCGCGTCTCTCGACCGCCGTCGATCGTGCGCGCGAAGCCGAAGCCTTGACGACCGAAGCGACCGAAACCGCCACGAAGCTTGTTGAGCGATCTCAGGATCTCGCGGCCGCTTCGCAGGCTTATAAGACTGATTTGCGCGCCGCCTGATCTCGACAGGCCGCGCGGTTCGGCGCATTCTGTCTCTATGGCAGATGGCAAGATCCAGGCGGAGCAGGCGGGCTGGCCCATCAGGCCGCGTGTTACCGCGCATGTGGACGGCAGACTCTCTAGGATCATTGCGGACTGGCTGTCGCCCGGACCCGACCGCCGCGTGCTATTGCTTGGCCGCCCCCATGGCATTCTCAATGGATTCGACGGACGCCGTTATGAGCGGGCCGCTATCCTAACGACAGGCGGGCCAGGTCGATGGCCACGCCGGGGACCACTGAATCGCGGCCTTCTTGGGCAGGTCGACGCCTTGCCCTTCTCGGGCGCGATGTTCGACCAGGCGGTCGCCATCCACGCCTTCGAACATGGCGATCCGGCAGCGATCCTCGGAGAGCTTTACCGTGCCCTCGCACCGACAGGACGGCTCCTTTTGGTCGTTGCCAACCGAAGTGCGCCCTGGGCTCTGTTCGAAGGGCAGCCGTTCGCGCGCGGGCGGGCCTATGGCAGTGCGGAACTGATGCAATTGGTACGTGCCGCCGGTTTCCATATCGAACGACAGCGGGGGCTTTTCGCTCTACCGCCAGTGCCAGGCGTCTCCAGCCTCGACACCTTCCTGACACGTGTCGTTCCGCGCCTTGGCGCAGTCTATATCCTCGAACTGAAGAAGCCCGGCGGCGGCGGCTTCGTCAGGCCGCGACCCGCGCCCGTTCGGTCACACGTCGGAGCGCCCGCCGGTGCGGTTGCCGCTCGATCCGCACCCTGACCCCATCGACGATCGATGCGCCCGCGATGAGGACGGTTAGCAGGCAGGCGATGAACAATGCCGATCCCATGCCGCCCGGATACTCTTTCATATATTCGAAGCCACGAAACGCCGCGCCCAGAGCCAGAGCATAAATAACGAAGCCGGCTTCAAAACCGGACTTCAGGACGAACAGGCTGGCGATGCGCTCGATCATTGTCATAATCGCAGCAATGATCGTGCCATGTGCGACACGTCAACGTCTTCGTTGGTTAACGGCTTCGCAACTGTAAGGCACACCGACAGTCAGCGGCGAAGAAGAAACACCGCATGTTCGGCGAGAAGATTCGCGCCTTGCACCGATCGAGCCGTGTCGCCGGACAGGAACCAACGTCCCTCTATCGTCGCACCCAGTTCCGTCGCCATTTCACGAAAATCATCAATGGTGACGTGATGGATATTTGGCGTGTCGTACCAGCGTTCCGGAAGCAACCGGGTAACGGGCATTCGTCCGCCGAACATAAGCGACGCGCGGACGCGCCAGTGCGCAAAGTTCGGAAAGCTTACAAAGGCTCGCTTTCCGATGCGCAGGAGCTCCGACAATACGAGGTCCGGGCGCATCACCGTTTGAAGCGTCTGTGACAGGACCGCGTAGTCGAAGCTGTCATCTAGATAATTACCAAGGTCGGTATCCGCATCGCCTTGCACGACACTCAGCCCACGCGCGACGGCGCGCCCAACATTTCCGGTATCGAGCTCCAATCCGCGCCCGCGGACCTGCTTGGTGCGCTTTAGCTCATCGAGCAGCAGACCGTCGCCGCACCCGATATCGAGTACGCTAACGCCCGTATCGATGTTGCGTGCGATGATGCCGAGATCCGGCCGCAGATTTCTCACGACAGAAAGCCCGCGACGATCTCATAGAGTTCCGGCGTATCGAGGAGGAAGGCATCATGGCCGAAGGGCGACGAGAGCTCGACGAAGCTGACCTCGGCGCCCGCTGCCGTCAGCGCGTGGACGATCTCTCGCGACTCCGACGTCGGATAGAGCCAGTCGGTGTCGAAGCTGACGACGCAGAAGCGCGTTTGCGTCCCCCGGAACGCTGCCGCGAGTTTGCCCCCGTGCGCTTCGGCAAGGTCGAAATAATCCATGGCGCGCGTGATGTAGAGATAGCTGTTCGCGTCGAAACGCTCGACGAAACTGATTCCCTGGTGCCGAAGATAGGATTCGATCTGAAAGTCCGCGTCGAAACCGAAACTCTTGGCGTCTCGATCCTGCAGGCGACGGCCGAATTTTTCGGTGAGGCCCGCTTCCGACAGGTAAGTGATGTGCGCGGCCATACGTGCGACGGCGAGCCCCGAGGCAGGTGGGTTCCCGTCGTGATAGTCGCCGCCCGCCCAGTTCGGGTCGGCCATGATGGCCTGCCGCCCGACTTCGTGAAAGGCGATGTTCTGCGCGGAATGGCGCGCGGCGCTGGCGATGCAGACGGCGTTCGCCACACGGTTCGGAAACAGGGACGCCCAGCCGAGTACCTGCATGCCGCCCATTGATCCGCCGACGACAGCGTGAAGCTTGTCGATGCCAAGCGCGGTCACAAGCTTTTCCTCCGCCCTCACCATGTCGGCGATGGTGATGACGGGAAAGCGCATTGCCCATGGCTTTCCGTCCGGTGCGGCGCTCGCGGGCCCCGTCGTTCCCATGCAGCTGCCAAGGACATTGGCGCAGATGATGAAATGGCGCTCAGGATCGAGCGGCTTTCCGGCGCCGATCATGTTCAGCCACCAGCCGGGCTTTCCCGTCACGGGATGCGGCGAGGCGGCATATTGGTCCATGGTAAGCGCGTGCGCGACGAGGACCGCATTGTCGCGGGCCGCATTCAGCTTGCCATAGGTTTCGAAGGCGACCGTCAGCTCGTCCAGTGTCTCCCCTGACTCCAGCCGCAGCGGACCGAGATCGCACTTGTTCGACATCGGGTCAGGTTGGGTCCGGAAAGACCTGCCGCCACGGCATGACGGTCACACTTTCGAACAACCCCGCCTGTTTATAAGGGTCGCCGGCTGCGAACGCCTCCGCCTCGCTCAAATCGTTAAATTCACAAATGAGAAGGCTGCCGATCGGTCGCTCTTCATTGTCGAGAAATGGACCGCCGAGGATCAGTCGCTCGCCAAGGTCCGCCGCATAAGCAAGATGGCGCGGCCGCGTTTCCGCACGAACGTCGAAGCTGTCGGGCTTGTCGAAGCAGGTAATGGCATAGTGCGGCATTGTATGGCTGGCGTTAGAGCGCGGGCGAAGCGCCCGCAAGCATTCCGCCGCCAGGAGAAAATTCGTGAAACAGGCAGGCAATCTGGTCTTCGGCCTCGTCATCGTCGCGCTGTTCGCGCTTGCGGGCGACCTCATCGTGATTGCGACTGGTCTGCCAGTACCGCCGTCGGTCATGGGCCTCATTCTCTTCGCGACCGCGCTGGCCGCGCTTCCCGCGCTCCGCCGGATCGTGGCGGCGGCGAGCGAGCTCCTGACCGGTCTGCTTGGCGCATTCATCGTCCCGTTGTTCGTTGGTCTCTGGCTGTTCCGAACAGAACTCGCCGAACATTGGCTGCCTATCGGTGTCGTCCTTCTCGTGACGACGCCATTGACGGGCCTCGCGGCGATCCTTGCTTATCGGCTGGCGGCGAGACGATGACGGCCGGAATTATCGAGAGCAGTATCGCCTGCCTGCTGACGATTGCGGCGTTCGTCAGCGCGCGCGGATTGGCACGATTGGCCGAAGGGCATCCCTTGGCCAATCCCGTCCTTGTCGGCGCGCTGATCGTCGCAACATTTCTCATCGCGCTCGACGTAAGTGTTCCCGATTATTTGACGGCGGCCCACCCTCTCATGGATGCGCTCGACCTCGCCATCGTCGCGCTGGGCTATGGTCTCGTACAGCAGCTACGTGGTTCGTTGAGCCGATTAGGTCCGGCTCTCATCGCAATCGTCACAAGCCTTATCGTGGGCGTTGGCAGTGCGGTGGGCCTCGCCATTGCGTTCGATCTTCCCGGCGATTTCGTCGACGCCTTGTCGGTGAAAACGGTGTCGAGCGGTTTCGCGGTCGCGATCATGGAGCGCGTTGCCGGACCGCCGTCCCTCGCGGCGGGACTCGTCATCGCGACCGGGATGATCGGCGCGCTCAGCTTTCCGATCCTCTTTCGCAAACTGCGCATCGCGGATGCCGAATCGAGGGGCATCGCCACCGGCATGGCGGCGCATATCGTCGGGACCGAAAGCCTTTTCAGGGCAGACGCTAGGGCAGGCGCCTGGGCCGCGCTCGCCATGGCGCTCGCAGGGCTGATCGCGGGCGTCGCCCTACCGCTCCTCTGGCGCGTCTTCGCTTGACGGCGGGCCGGGGCTGTCCTAAGTCGCGCGCCTTTCGGGGCAGAGCCGTCTTTGCCCCGGCTGCCGTGTGCGGCCCGTCCACAATCCAAGAGTTTCGAGGAACGAACGCCATGTCCCGCATCTGCGAACTGACCGGCAAGGGCCGTCTCGTCGGCAACCATGTCAGCCACGCCAATAACCGCGTGAAGCGCGTTTTCCTGCCGAACCTGCAGAAGGTGTCGCTGATTTCGGATGCGCTCGGCAAGGCCGAGACGTTCAAGGTGTCGACCCACGGCCTGCGTTGCGTCGAACATAATGGCGGCCTCGACAACTGGCTGGTGAAAACCAAGGACGAGAAACTGTCGACGAAGGCCCAGCGCCTGAAGCGCCAGATCAAAAAGGCTCGCAAGGCCGACGCGCCCGAGGCGAAGGCCGCGTAATCCTGCGCTAGGTCGCCGCGACGCCGTGGGCGTCGACGACGCCTGTTTCCTTATCCAATATGCCCGTGACCCTGACGCCCTTTTCGACGAGGTCGATGGGCGTTCGCGGCAGCACGAGCCGCAGCTTTCGACCGTCGTCGCAGGCCAGTAAGAAGCCGCCGCTGTCGCGCAGCAAGCGCCCGGTTTCGTCGAACGGTTCGTTCATTCCCGCTACCGGTTCCTCTGCTGGTTGAGAACCTCATAAGCCATGACGGCGCAGCTGACGGCGACATTTAGTGAGTCGGCGCGGCCCAGCATCGGCATTTTGACGAGTAGGTCGCACGCAGCCTCGTAATTGTCAGGCAGGCCGCGCTGTTCGTTCCCAAGAAAGATGAATGTCGGCTCGTCGTAACTGACCGCCTGATAGTCGACGCTTGCCTTCAGGCTGGTCCCGACGAGCTGGCCTTTGCCGGGCCGCAACCACCGAAAAAACTCCTCGCCCGTCGCCTGCGCCAACGGCACGGTAAAGATCGCGCCCATGGATGCGCGCACGGCCTCCACGCTGAAGGGATCGCAGCTGTTGTCGAGAAGAATGACGCCGCCCGCCGATACGGCATCCGCCGTGCGAAGGATCGTACCGAGATTTCCGGGGTCCTTCAGAGCCTCGCACACGATCCAGATGTTGGAGGAGCTGCGGTCGAACCGCAAAAGTGCCGTATCGAGAAAGCTGTAAGCGGCGACGACGCCTTGCGGATTGTCCTTGCCACTGACCTTGGCAAGCAGCGCGCGTGGGACCGTCAGGACTTCGCCGCCAACTGCAAGGGTCGCGGACGTCAGCCGCCGGACGAGTTTGTGGTCGTCGCCATCCTCACCGACGATCAGGATGCGCGGCACGATCTCGGCGTCGAGCGCCTCGGTCGCGATGCGGAGCCCTTCGGCCATGAACAGACCCTCGGCCTGGCGATGCTTCTTCTGCGACAACTGCCGCACCCGCTTTATCGTGGCGTTCGAAAAGCTGCTGATGTGGCGAACGCCGTCCACGGCATCTGCCGGACCGCCATCCGTCATCCGTCCTCGCCGAATTTGCCTTCGACCAGAGCGACAAGCGCGTCGAGCGCAGCGGGTGCATCATCGCCCTCCGCGCGGACGACGATCGTGTCACCCGGACCGGCCGCGAGCATCATCAGGCTCATGATCGACGTGCCGGGCGCAGTGGTGCCGTCCTTGTCGACGACAATGTCCGCCGTGAAGTCGGAGGCAAGTGTCACGAATTTCGCACTGGCACGCGCATGCAGGCCGCGGCGATTGCGGATAGTCACGGGACGGCAAAGTCCGCTCAGGCGACCTCTCCCAATATGCGCGAAGCAACCGAAATATACTTACGACCCGCCTCCTGCGCGGCGGCAATGGCGTCGGCCGCCGACATTTCACCGCGAACGCTGGCAAGCCGGATGAGCATCGGCAGATTGACGCCCGCAATCACTTCGACGGCGCCGCCGTCACCCGACCCCATCAGCGAAATGGCAAGATTGGACGGCGTGCCGCCGAACATGTCCGTCAGGACGATGACGCCCTTGCCGGTGTCGGTGTCCGCAATCGCCGCCTCGATATCCTTGCGGCGCGCCTCCATGTCATCGGCGGCGTAGATGCAAATGGCCGCAATCTGCTGCTGCTGCCCCACCACATGTTCCAGCGCCGAGATAAATTCGCGCGCCAACGCGCCGTGGGTAACGAGAACAAGACCGATCATGAGGGTGAAGCTGCTCCTGCGCCGGACATAGTCTCGGCGCCTTGACTGTTACTCTGTACATCGCGGTGGACGACGACCGGATCACGTCCGTCGCCCCGCATATGAGCGGCAAGGCGTTCGGTAACGAACACCGACCGATGGCGGCCGCCCGTACACCCGATGGCGACGGTAAGATAGGCCTTTCCTTCGCGTTCATAAGCCGGAATCAGCGACATGATGAGCCCGGAAATCCGGTCCCACGCGTCTGCAAAGGCCGGGTCGGTCTGGATATACTCACCGACCGGCGCGTCGAGCCCGGTCAGTGGCCGCAAGTCATCCTGCCAATGCGGATTGGCGAGAAAGCGCATATCGAACATCATGTCGGCATCGCGCGGCACGCCGCGGGCAAAACCGAACGACATCAGCGTGACCGTCAGCCGGTCTTCGCCCGCACCGATCTTTTCGGTGATGTCGCGGCGAAGGTCGTGGACGCTGTAATCCGTCGTGTCGATGACGACATCCGCCCAGCGCCTGAGCGGCCCGAGAACTTCGCGTTCGCGCGCGATCCCGTCTGCGGCGGGCCGATCCTGCGCCAACGGATGGCGTCGCCGCGTCTCCGAGAATCGCCGCACGAGCTCTTCGCCGGAACAATCGAGAAACATCATTCGGACCTGCGAGCCGCCATCGCGCAGACGCTTGATTTTCTGCACGACCTCTTCGGCTTCGAAGGCGCGGGTGCGCGCGTCTATGCCCACGGCGAGCGGCCGCTCGCGTGCCTCCCGCTCTGGTGCGGGTTTCAGCAAGCGCCCGAGCAGCGATAGCGGCAGATTGTCGACAACCTCGAAGCCGTGGTCCTCGAGCGCGCGCAGTGCCGTAGATTTGCCCGCACCGGACATGCCGGTGACGATCAGGAGGGGGGCAGGCGTAACACTCACATCCCTCACCTAGTGCCCTCCACCACCTGTCGCAAAGCGATCTCGACGAGCAGAGGCGTCGATGGTCGCATGGCATCGAACTTCATAACCGGAACGTCGATCCCGAGATGCGTTTCGACACGCGGGTCGGGCACACGGGGCACCAATGTCGATAATCTGACGATTAATTTTACAGTCGCCTCTTTTTGGTGGGGTAGCGTCACGATGCCGACGCCGCGCAGCTCGATCTTCCCTTCGAAACCTGCAACGGCGCGGGCGGAAATCCTGTCGCCAGCCTTGCCGAGAACGGTCTGGTCATCGGCGATCAGTATTGCGCCGCGATCCACCAAGCGCAGGGCGAGATCGGACTTGCCGCTGCCGGACGGGCCGACGATCATGACGCCGTAGCCGTCGATCGCAATCGTGGTCGCATGAAGGCGCATCCTCTCCCCCCTTATCCTCCGATGACAGGTAGAATGGCGGTAAAGCGCGCGCCGCCGGACGTCCGAGTTTCGGCGACAAGCGTACCGTCATGCGCTTCGATGATAGCGCGGGAGATCGACAGGCCGAGACCGGAATGTCGCCCGAAATCCTCCGCCCCCGGACGCTCGGACCAGAAGCGCTCGAAAATCCGGTCTTCATCACCCGGCGGCAGGCCAGGGCCATTGTCTTCGACGCGAAGCAGAACTTCGCCCCGCCCGCGCGCCACGGACACCGCAATCAGGCCCCGATTGGGCGAGAAGCCGATCGCATTGTCGATAAGGTTCCTCGCGACCTGCGCCAGTCGATCACCGTTTCCGCGGACTCGCGTCGTGCCAGTTGCCGGGCGGGCGAAAGCCAGCTCGACGCCCCGGGGAAGGCCGCGATCCTCATAATGCGCGACAATTGCGGCCAGCATGTCGCCGAGATCGATCGGCACGAGATCTGCCCGGCTCATCTCGGCATCGAGCCGCGACGCATCGCTGATGTCCGTAATCAGGCGGTCGACGCGAGCGATGTCGGCACTGGCAACCGCGAGAAGTTGTTTTTGCAAAGCCGGGTCATCCACCCGTTCCAGACCTTCAAGGGCACTGCGGATGGAAGCGAGCGGGTTCTTGAGCTCGTGCGCAACGTCAGCGGCAAAAGCCTCCGTCGCGTCCATTCGAAGGCGGAGAGCTGCTGTCATGTCGCTGACACTGCGCGCCAATTCGCCAATCTCGTCGCGGCGAAACTGGAAGCGCGGCACTTGCACCTCGCGCGCGCGGCCGAGGCGCACGCGCTGCGCGGCGATGGCGAGACGTCGAAGCGGCCGAACGATGGTGCGGGCGAGAAAGCTCGACAGGAGAAGCGACAGCGCAAGAACGCCGAGAAAAATCAGGAACAGGGTGGCCCGCTCGGCACGCACCACCGTCGTGATCGACCGGGCGTTCGCCAGAACGAGGAGGGCCCGATCATCTGGCAGCGGCGCGGCGGCAAAGGCGAGCGGTGTCCGGTCCGGCGCATGACGCAGGCGGCTGACGACATCGTCTGTTTGGCGGCTTTCGGCGATCTCCGGCAAACGTCCCGGCAACGCCATCATTGCGCCGGTATAGTCCGGCAGCGGCGTCGCACCGACGGCGCGTTCGATGACGATATCGATCTGGCGCGCGGCGTGCTTGTCCCAGGGTTCCGAGGCGGGATCACGAAGACGCCAGTCCGGCGGGTCGAGACGCCAGCTGTCCGCAATGACGACACCCTCCCTGTCGACGATCCGCAAACGGGAGTTCGTCGCCCGATCGGCGGCCCGCAGGATGAAGAAGGTGCGATCCCGCGGCGCTTCGGCGAGAATGCCCGCGACGAGTGCCGCCTCGCCGATGACCCGTTCTTCCGCCTCTACCAGCAGACGTTTTCGAAAACCGTCGATGTATAGAATACCACCCGCCAGCATGAGGAGCGCAAACAGATTCACGGCGAGGATCCGGGTCGTCAGCGACCATTTGCGCGACCATCGCAACGGATCGGCTTCATTGGACGGGGCGTCGGGCGTCCTGGACAAGCCTAATTGCGATCCGACACTTCGCTGCCGACATCGCCAACACCATCCGCATCGAAACGATAACCGACGCCATAAAGCGTCTCGATCGCATCGAACTCGTCGTCGACCGCACGGAATTTCTTGCGCAGCCGTTTGATGTGACTGTCGATCGTTCGGTCATCGACATGGACATCGTCTTGATAGGCGGCGGTCATCAACTGATCGCGGGATTTGACGAAGCCCGGCCGCTCGGCGAGCGCCTCGAGGATGAGGAATTCGCTGACTGTGAGCGAGACGTCCCTCCCGTCCCAGAGCACGCGGTGGCGACCAGGATCCATCGACAGGCGGCCGACGGAAATGACCCGGTCGGCCTCCTCATTATCCTGAGTTTCAGGTACGGCCCTCTGTTCGGTCCTGCGAAGAACCGCGCGAATACGCTCGATCAGCAGCCGCTGGGAAAACGGCTTCGCGACATAATCGTCCGCGCCCATCCGAAGCCCCAAAGCTTCATCGAGTTCGTCGTCCTTCGAAGTGAGAAAAATCACCGGCAGCGCGCTCGTCTCTCGCAGCCGACGGAGAAGTTCGATCCCGTCGAGGCGGGGCATTTTGACGTCTAGGACAGCGAGGTCGGGGGGATTTGCCGATAGTGCCTTCAGGGCCTGCAGAGGATCGGAATAAACGCGCGTTACAAATCCTTCCGCCTGTAGGGCGATGGCGACGGAAGTCAGGATATTGCGATCGTCGTCAACGAGAGCCACCGTCGGCGGCTCGTCCTTCGAGGCGGTCGGAGATGGAGCGTCTATCATCAGGCCGGTTAATAACGAGGGAGCGACCCGGCGTCACGGGAACGCGAAACGGATATGAGCGGTTATATACGGATGCCGGGTCGGTTTTCACCCGGATGTAGACGCTTTCCCGCCAGGGGTGGGGCGTTAAGAAGGGCGATATGAGCGAAACCGAAGACAAGTTGAAACATGAGCTTGGCAATGTCGAGGCCAAGGCCGTCGGGCTCGAACGGCTTCTGAAGCGCGCCGCCGACCACATCCGGGTCCTGACCGACCCCGTGCGCGGCGACAATCACAGAGCGGAGGCGCGCCGCTTTTTAGAACAGATTCAAACGCTGGACGGCGGAGGCTCCCGAAGCGGTGCCAATCGTGCGGCCGCAGGCGACGGCGATGTTAAGGGCAAACATATCCTTGTCGTCGAGGATCAGGTCTACCACGGCATGAGCTTGAAAGTTCTATTATTGGACGCTGGCGCGGCTCAGGTCCGCGTCTGCGATGGCCTCGCCGCGTGCCGATCCATCATCAAGAGCGACTTTCGTCCCGATGCGGCCGTTCTCGATCTCGACATTGCCGGAAAGGATGTCCGGCCCATGGCGCATGATCTCGTCGACATGGAGGTGCCGTTCATCTTCCATACGGCATCCGTTAATCCGGACGAGCTGCAAGCCGACTTTCCGCACCATATTATCCTGACCAAACCTGCCGAACCCGATGCGGTCGTGGGAGCGCTCAATCGTGCTATCTCCGGTCGCGGGCCAAGCGGCGAAGTGACCCCTGCGGGCGATCACTAGCTGCGCACGTTAACCTAGGCAGGTTGGCGGTCTGGACGTCCGGGAGTATAGGTCGACACACCGCATCACCGCGCGCCATGTTCGATTCGAGTGGGAGCAGATGTCCCGCGACCGAGGCGCCTTTTCTGACGACAGGGAGACGGCCCGACATGGCTGCCAGCGAACCGACTTTCGATCTTAGCGCGCAAGGCATTTCGACGCCGGCCGCTCTCCATTGGAACATGACGACCGGGCCATTGGTCGAAACGGCGATCCAGCGCGGCGAGGGAGAGTTGTCGTGCCACGGTGCACTCGTGGTCGAGACCGGCAAGCACACGGGCCGCAGCGCGAAGGACAAGTTTACGGTCGAGGATGACGAAACCACAGGGAACGTCTGGTTCAACGACGGCAACAAACCGATGTCGCCGGATCATTTCGCCGCCCTGAAGGCGGACTTCATGGCTGCGCTCGGCGAAAAGGAAACGCTGTTCGTCCAGGACCTTTACGGCGGATCGCAACCTGAGCATCGCGTCCGGGTTCGCGTCATCAACGAGTTCGCGTGGCACAATCTCTTCATTCGCACCTTGCTTTGCCGCCCGGAACGCAAAGAACTTGCGGACTTCCAGCCCGAATTCACCATCATCGACCTGCCTAGCTTCCGGGCCGATCCCGATCGTCACGGCACGCGGTCGGAGACCGTCGTCGCCGTCAACTTCACGGAGAAGCTGATCCTGATCGGTGGCACGCGCTATGCGGGCGAGATGAAAAAGTCCGTTTTCGGGCTCCTCAACTACCGCCTGCCGATGGCGGGCGTCATGCCGATGCATTGCTCTGCCAATGTCGGCCCCGACGGGAAGACGGCGATCTTCTTCGGTCTTTCCGGCACAGGCAAGACGACGCTGTCCGCCGATGCCAGCCGCACGCTGATCGGCGACGATGAGCATGGCTGGTCGGACACGGCGGTCTTCAATTTCGAAGGCGGCTGCTATGCCAAGATGATCAACCTCGATCCGGAGGCCGAGCCCGAAATCTACGCGACGACGAAACGCTTCGGAACGGTGCTCGAAAACGTCGTCATGGACCCGGAGACACGCGAGCTCGACTTCAACGACAATTCGAAAGCCGAGAATACGCGCGGCGCCTATCCGATCGACTTCATTCCGAACTCGTCGACTGAAAACCTCGGTCCCGTTCCGGCGAACGTCATCATGCTGACCGCCGATGCGTTCGGTGTCCTGCCGCCGATTTCGAAGCTGACGCCCGACCAGGCGATGTATCACTTCTTGTCGGGCTATACGGCGAAGGTCGCGGGCACCGAGATCGGCGTTACTGAACCGACGGCCACCTTCTCTACCTGCTTCGGCGCACCCTTCATGCCGCGCCATCCGAGCGTCTACGGCAACCTTTTGAAGGAGCGCATCGCTTCGGGCGGCGTCGATTGCTGGCTGGTCAACACCGGTTGGACCGGTGGCCCGCATGGCGTCGGGCACCGCATGCCAATCAAGGCGACCCGGGCGCTTCTGAACGCTGCTTTGGACGGAAGCCTGAAGGACGCCGAGTTCCGCACCGATCCGAATTTCGGTTTCCAGGTGCCGGTCGCTGTCCCAGGCGTCGACAGCGCGATCCTCGACCCGCGTTCGACTTGGGACGACAAGGCCGCCTATGACGAGAAGGCGAAGCACCTCGTCGGCCTGTTCATCGACAATTTCTCCCAATTCGAAAGCCACGTCGACGCGGGCGTACGCGAGGCAGCACCGACGGCGGCCTAAGGTCACGCCGCAAGAAATGAACGCCGCACCGCTGGCAACACTCGCAAAGCCACACTAGGCTGTACGGTCTATGCCTCCCTCACGCACACCCAAAAGCTGGGGCTTTCCACGCTGGAGCCCTTATGATTCCAACGGTTTCGATGCCGCAACGGTCAAAATTTGCGACCGGCACGGCTGCGAAGATAAGGGCGAGCATCCCGCGCCAAAATCGCCAAACAGCAAGGATCGTTGGTATTTCTGCCAGAAGCATGCGGCGGAATATAATCGCGGCTACAATTACTTCGAAGGCCTGACGAAGGAAGAGGCGCAGGCGCGCGCGAACGATGAGAATGCGGGCGCCAAGCATGCGCGGTCGAAGCATTACGAGTGGGCCGGGTCGGGCGATGGGTCGCGCAGCCAGGCCGAACTCGATGCGCTCGAACTGTTCGAGCTGGAAGCGGATGCCGATTTCACATCGGTGAAGAACGCCTACCGCATGCACGCCAAACGTCATCATCCCGATCGCAAACCTGGTGACGAAGAGGCGGCGCGCCTCTTTCAGGCAGGACAAGCCGCATATGAAGTGCTGAAGAGCGCCGAGGATATGCGCGAATGGAAGGGCGCCGAGGCGTGAGCCGTTGAAGGTCGTCCGTTCCAATTGGCAGGGGGCCGTGCTCGTCTGCGGCAAGTGCAGCCGAAAAGTGGGCGGCGGCTTCGGCGAGAACGGCAAGACATCGCTCGCCAAGGCACTGCGAAAGCATTTGGGAACGAAGAAAGGCCGGAAGGGCTCGCTGGGCGTCATCGAAACCAGCTGCCTCGACGTCTGCCCGAAAAAGGCGGTCGTCGTCGTCAATACGGCGCATAGCGGCGTCTGGAGCGTGATCGCGGAGAAAACGCCGGTCGCCGACGTGGCGCGAGCGCTGGGTGTCGCGCGCGGCAACTAGAATTGGGGCGGAACGGGATGACCGACAGCTATAAAATCTACGGCGCGATCGCGTCGCCCTATTCGATCAAAATGCGCGCGGTCATGCGTTATCGCCGGTTACCGCACATCTTCATCGACGAGGCCGTCGCCCGCGCCGCTGCGTTAAAGGACGTGAAGGTGCCCGTCATCCCGGTGATTGAGTTTCCGGATGGCACACGACGAAACGACTCGACGCCGCTGATCTACGAATTGGAGCAGCGCCATTCGGAGCGCTCCATCATACCAACCGATCCGGGGCACGCCTTTCTCGCCTATCTGATCGAGGATTTTGCCGACGAGTGGATGACGAAGCCGATGTTTCTCTACCGCTGGCGCGCCGAAGCGGATCAGGAGCAGGTGAGCCGCTGGTTGGTTTTCGACGGCCTGAAACGCGCCGGAGCCCCGCTCGAGGAGCAGGCGGCGCTGTTCAAGGCGCGCCAGATGGGACGCCTCCCCATGGTCGCGGGCTCCGGCGCGGGCAGCGAGGCGCTGGTCGAGGCGTCGA
>JBAUIQ010000369.1:0-4162 GCA_049683075.1 Pacificimonas sp. | reverse complement strand
GTGCGAACAGCGCCTCAGGGCTTTGCGAATGCGTCTGCCCCCCGAAGATACCGCCGCCCGTCGGCATGCGAACGGTCAAGGGCGCTGTAAAATCCTTGTTCGACCGGTGCCGGATGCGCGCCGCCTCACTGACCAACTGGTCGTAGGCCGGATACATATAGTCCGCGAACTGGATCTCGACGCAGGGGCGGAGGCCATAGGCCCCCATGCCGATGGCCGCGCCGACGATGCCGCTCTCATTGATCGGCGTGTCGAAACAGCGTTGGGGCCCATATTTCTCCTGCAGCCCTTTGGTGCACCGAAAAACGCCGCCGAAATAGCCGACATCCTGGCCGAAGACGACGACCTTGTCGTCCCTCTCCATGGCGATATCCTGCGCGTCGCGGATCGCCTCGATCATGGTCTTGCGGGCCACGGCGCTAGACTCCGGCTTCTTGGCGTTGGCGGATCAAATGCGCGGGCGGCGTTGCGAAGACATCGTCGAACATGTTTTTCGAGCTGGGGTGCGGCCCGTCGTGCAGCGTGCCGTTCGCCTCTGCGCGCTTCTGCGTCGCGATGATCTCCGAATCGATCTCAGCCTGCGCCTGAACATGGCGCTCCTCCGACCAGGCGCCGCGTTTGATCAAATGCGCCTTCAGCCGCTCGATCGGATCGCCCAGCGGCCAGTCCGCCGCCTCCTGTTTCGGGCGATAGCCCGACGGATCGTCCGACGTCGAATGCGGCCCCGCCCGATAAGTGACATATTCGATCAGCGTCGCGCCAAGGCCCAGCTGCGCCCGTTCCGCCGCCCACTTCGCGACTGCATGCACGGCGAAGAAGTCGTTCCCGTCGACGCGCAGCGACGGCAGGCCGAAGCCCAGCCCACGGGACGCGAAAGTCGCCGCCTTGCCGCGCGCAATGCCCTGAAAGGTCGAGATCGCCCACTGGTTGTTGACGATGTTCAATATGCATGGCGCGCGAAACGTCGAGGCGAAAACGAGCGCGGAATGAAAATCAGACTCCGCAGTTGCGCCGTCGCCGATCCAGCCTGCCGCGATCTTGGTGTCGCCCGCGATCGCCGAGGCCATGGCCCAGCCGACCGCCTGGATGAACTGCGTCCCGAGATTGCCCGAAATCGAGAAGAAGCCGTGTTCCTTCGACGAATACATGATTGGCAGCTGCCGCCCGTGCAGCGGATCGGCGCTGTTCGAGTAAATCTGGTTCATCATCGTTTCGAGCGGATATCCCGCCGTGACGAGCAACCCCTGCTGGCGATAGGTCGGGAAGTTCATGTCCCCCGGCGACAGCGCGGTCTGGAAGGCCGTGGCGATCGCCTCCTCCCCCAGCGCCTGCATATAGAAGCTGGTCTTTCCCTGCCGCTGCGCCATCAGCATGCGGGCGTCGAAACTACGGACCGTCATCATGTCGCGAAGACCCTGGAGCGCCTCCTCGTCGGTCAGCGACCCGGCCCAGGGCCCAACGGCCTCGCCCTCGTCGTCCATGACGCGGATGATGTCATAGGCGAGATCGTGAATCTCCTCCGCCTCGACATCGACGGGCGGGCGGCGCACGTCGCCTGCGGGGGGCACCTCAAAACTCGAAAAGTCCGGATTGTCCCCGGGGCGGCACTGCGGCTCCGGCACATGTAGCTGGAACACCTTGTTCGTGGCCATGAATGTCCTTCATCGGGCGGTTTCGGGCGAGAATCTGGCCCGGAATGCGGCCCTCATAGCGTCAAAGGCGCGTCGGGGCATCGAAAAAGGCCACATGGAGTTGCAAAGCGGGCGTTCCGGTTCGACAAGGCGCGCCGATGGACGAGACCGCCCAACCTCACCGCCGCTACGATCCGCTTGCCGGGCGCTGGGTGCTCGTCTCCCCGCATCGCCTCGAACGGCCGTGGCAGGGCGCGGCGGAGACGACGGCGGACATCAGGCCATCCCATGACCCGGATTGCTATCTCTGCCCCGGCAACACGCGCGCCAATGGTGCAAAAAACCCTGACTATGAGGGCGTCTGGCTGTTCGACAACGACTTCCCCGCGCTTCTCCTGGATAACGAGGGCGGGGCGACGGCTGACCCACTGTTTCGGTCGGAGCCCGCGCGCGGGTCAGCGAGGGTGCTGTGCTTCTCACCGAATCACGCAAAAACGCTGCCCGACCTGACAGACGCCGAGCGCCGCGCCGTCGTTGAGGCGTGGTGTGCCGAGACATCGCGGCTCGGCGAAACCCACGCGCACGTCCAGATATTCGAAAATAAGGGCGCGGCCATGGGCTGCTCGAACCCGCACCCGCATGGTCAGATCTGGGCGACGGGCCACGTCCCCGATCTGGTTCGCGACGAGGACCGGACGCAGGCGGCATGGCTGGACGAACATGGCATGCCCATGCTGCGGCAGCTCATCGAGCGGGAAGCCGGCGGCGACCGCGTCGTGGTCGAGACGGACGAGTGGCTCGCCATCGTCCCCTACTGGGCCAGCTGGCCGTATGAACTCTTGATCGTACCGAAGCGTCCGGCCGCGCGACTGCCCGATCTCGACAGCACCGCGCGGGACGATCTAGCCGTCTTCCTAGGACGCTTGCTCGCCGCCTGCGATCGCCTCTTCGGTGTCAGCTTTCCCTACAGCATGGGCTTGCACGGCGCGCCGTTTGGACAGGGTGGGACCGCGCATTGGCAGGTCCACGCGCATGTCTATCCGCCGCTCCTTCGCTCCGCGTCGGTACGAAAGTTCATGGTCGGCTATGAAATGCTCGCAAAACCGCAGCGCGACCTGACCGCCGAAGCCGCCGCCGCCCGGCTGAGGGCGCTTGTCGAATGAGTGACGCCGAAGCCCGCGCCATCAAGGCATATCGAGATCACTTCACAACCGACCCCGTTTGGATCGCGAGCGCCCCGGGCCGCGTAAACCTGATCGGCGATCACACAGATTACAGCGACGGCTTCGCCATGCCGGTCGCCCTGCCGCACCGCGTCGCCGTTGCCCTCGGCCCGAGGGACGCCCCCGGCATCGAAGCGATCGCAGTCGACCGCGCGAAAGAACGCCTGCACTTCGACCCGGCTGAGCGGTCGGTACCGAAGGGCGGTTGGCAGGCGCACGTGCGCGGCAACGCCGCCGTTTTCACCGATCTCGGAGTTTTCGCCAAGACTGGGCGCTCGGGGCTCCACCTTGCTATAGCGGGCGATGTCCCGGACGGCGCGGGCCTCTCCTCGTCCGCCGCCTTCCACGTCGCGCTCGCCATGGCATTCGACGCTGCGCACGATGCGAAGCTTTCGAAACTCGACCTCGCCCTCGCCGCCCAGCGCGCCGAAGTCGACTATGTCGGGACGAGTTGCGGCCTGCTCGACCAGCTTTCGTCACTTCATGGAACAGAGGGCGCGGCGATGACCGTCGATTTCAGGTCGCTCGACGTCTCGCTCGTGCCGTGGCCGACCGACTGGTCGATCCTGATCATCGATAGTGGGACAAGGCGCGAGCTCGCTGAAAGCGGCTACAACACGCGGCGAGACGCCGTTTCAGACGCAGCAAATGCCTTGGGCGGCTCCACGCTTCGCGATGCCAAGCTCAATATGCTCGACAGCTGCACGACGCTGGCACCCGACACCCGAAAACGTGCCCGCCACGTTATCACCGAGAATGAGAGAGTGCTTGCGGCGCAAGATGCTCTCGCCAGGCGCGATATTCGCAGTTTTGGCGATCTGATGCGCCGCTCGCACGCTTCGATGCGCGACGACTTTGAAAACAGCGTGCCGGAAATCGACCGCTTCGTGAAGATCGCGAACGCCGCCCTTGGCGGCAACGGCGGCGCGCGCATGACCGGCGGCGGCTTCGGCGGCGCGGTCGTCGCGGTTGGTAAATCGGAGCCCATTGAGCGGCTAATCGAAGGTCTGAACGATGGCGATTGTCCGCCAACCTACCTCATCACGCCATCGCGCGGCGCGGCCGTACGCCGCCTCGACAGCTTGGGTTAAGCGTCCTCGTGCTTTTCTCTTTCAGATGATAGGCGTCCGGTCGCCGCGACCCCGAGGAACCGGCCTGGATTAAGAAAGCGACTCAGACTTGGCGACAAAACCGCGCGGACTGAAACTGCTCGCCCAGGCCTTCCGCAACCGGAAGCTGGGCATAATGCTGGCCTTCGGCTTCGCGGCGGGTCTGCCCTACGCGCTCCTTCTCGGCACGCTTTACGCC
>JBAUIQ010000368.1:0-2459 GCA_049683075.1 Pacificimonas sp. | reverse complement strand
CGCAGATAAACGAATGATGCTGGAGTTGAAGTCAACGCTTATTCGCATTCTCCGTTAATCTACGCTTAAATGGATATGCGTAGCAAATCGAGGAGACAGCTATCGGCTAATGCCGGAAGTGTCGCATTCCGGTGAACGCCATCGCCAGATCCCGCTCGTCGGCGGCGGCGATGACGTCATCATCGCGGATCGAGCCGCCCGGCTGAATAACGGCGGTCGCGCCTGCGTCCGCCGCCGCCAATAGTCCGTCTGCGAACGGGAAGAATGCGTCGGACGCGACCGCGCTGCCGACGGTTTTCGGCTCGGGCCAGCCTGCGGTGTCGGCGGCGTCGCGGGCCTTCCAGGCGGCGATGCGGGCGGAGTCGAGGCGGCTCATTTGCCCGGCGCCGATGCCGGCGGTTGCGCCGTCTTTCGCATAAACGATGGCGTTCGATTTGACGTGCTTGGCGACGCGCCAGGCGAAGCGCATGTCGGCGAGTTCCTGCGGCGTCGGCGCGCGCTTGGTGACGATCTTCAGGTCGTCGGGGGCGCTGCCATTGTCCCGGGACTGGACGAGGTAGCCGCCGTTGATGGACTTGACCGTCAGGCCGCCGCGGGCGGCGTCGGGCAGGTCGCCGGTGAGGAGCAGGCGGAGGTTTTTCTTCGCCGCGAATAGTTTGCGCGCGCCCTCGTCGGCGTCGGGGGCGATGACGACTTCGGTGAAGATGCCGGTGATCGCCTCTGCAGCCGCCTCGTCGATGGTGCCGTTCAGCGCGATGATGCCGCCAAAGGCCGAGACCGGGTCGCAGGCGAGGGCGATTTGGTAGGCTTCTTCGAGCGATGCGCCGCCCGCGACGCCACAGGGGTTGGCGTGCTTGATGATGGCGACGGTGGGGCGGTCATCTGCGAATTCGGAGATGAGTTCCAGCGCGCCCTCGGCGTCGTTCAGATTATTGTAGCTGAGCGCCTTGCCCTGCACCTGCTCGGCCTGCGCGACGCCCGACCCGTGCGGACCCATGGGGACGTAGGTCGCCGCCTTCTGATGCGGGTTCTCGCCGTAGCGGAGCTCGTCGCCATTGCGCTTCATCGCAAGGGTCAGCGTGTCGGGGAAGGTCTCGCCCTGATCGGCAAAGGCGAACCAGCTGGCGATGGCGCTGTCATAGCTGGCGGTGGCGGCATAGGCCTTGGCGGCGAGGCGCTTCCTTGTGGCGAGTGTTGTCGCGCCGTCATAATCGCCAAGTTCCGCGATCAGCGCGTCATAGTCGGCCGGGTCGGTGACGATGGCGACGCTCTCATGGTTTTTCGCCGCCGAGCGGACCATCGACGGGCCGCCAATGTCGATATTTTCGATGATCTCCGCGCGGGACGCGCCGCGCGCGACCGTCTCGCTGAAGGGGTAGAGGTTGACGACGACGATATCGATGGGGGCGATGTCGTGTGCGGCCATCGACGCCTGATGTTCCGGGTTGTCGCGCACGGACAGTAGGCCGCCATGGACTTTCGGGTGCAGGGTCTTCACGCGCCCGTCCATCATCTCCGGAAAGCCGGTCAGCTCGCTAATGTCCATGACGCTGAGGCCTGCCGCGCGCAGCGCCTTCGCCGTGCCGCCGGTCGAGACCAGCTCGACGCCGTGCGCCGCAAGCGCCGTGCCGAGATCGGCGAGCCCCGTTTTGTCAGAAACCGAAAGCAAAGCGCGGCGCGCCGGCACCTGATCCGTCATCGTCATCCCAATTTGTTGAAGCGCCACTTCACCGTCGCGCCGGTTTCATCGGTGTCGCCCGTCACGACGAGCTGGCGCGTCGCAAGGGCGCGGGCGTCTTCGCCGATCCAGAGGCTGTCGTCCAGCGCGAGTGTGCCGCCGGACTGCTTGAATTGCCACATGCGGCCGCCCTTCGTCTTGAGGACGGCGCCGCGCCCGTCGGCGGTGGGCGACACGTCGATGCCGGGGGTGAGGTGGAAGCGGATGGCGAAGGCGCGCGGGCGCTTCGCCTTCTTGCCCTGCGGCGTCAGGCGGTCCTGTCCGCGGAGGTCCCGGCCCGCCGGGTCGAGGAAGATCTCGCGCTCGTGGGTCAGGCCGTGGCGGGCGCGATAGCCGTCGTGCGACAGGGCGAGCCAGTGACCCTCTTCGCTTTCGCGGCGCTCGACCTCCACGGCATCGACGCCGGGGCCAAGTGAATGCGTGCCGTCGACGAGGCTCTGGTTCGTATCCGCGAGCGTCAGGGTGGAATGCGCAGCGGTCATGCGCACGCCTTCGGCCAGCATGGGGTCGAGGGCGCGGCCGGTGCCGTGGACACCGCCGATGTTGGCGACGATGCGCTCGTCGCCGTCCGAAAGCTCGAACGCCAGTGCGCCCGCATGGGCGGCGGTATTGGCGGTCTGGTCCGGGGGCGGTCCGGCGTCGATGGCGAGGATGGCTTGTCCGGCCTCGACACGTTGCAGCCCCGACGCCGCGCCCGCGCCGACGCCGCGCGCCGCCATCC
>JBAUIQ010000367.1:0-3579 GCA_049683075.1 Pacificimonas sp. | reverse complement strand
GTCGATTCCATCATGGCGAGCACGGCCTCGTAAATCGCCGAATCGACCATCTGGCCTTCGCCGGTCCGCTCTCGATGATGTAACGCCATCATCGCTCCAAGGCAGGCGTAGGTCGCCGCAAGTGAATCTCCGATGGAGAGACCGATACGGCTGGGCGGTGTCGACGGGTCGCCCGCCAGATAACGCATTCCGCCCATCGCCTCGCCAATTGAGCCGTAGCCCGCATTTTTCGCATAGGGACCCGTCTGGCCGAAGCCCGATACCCGGATCATGATGAGGCGTTGATTGAGAGCGTGCAGCGCTTCCCAGCCTAGGTCCCATTTCTCCATGGTGCCCGGCCGGAAGTTCTCGAGCAGGAAATCGGCCTTTGCGGCCAATTGGCGTACGATGTCCTGCCCCTCCTTTTCGCGCAGGTTCAGCGTGATGCACTTTTTCCCGCGCGACACGACTGGCCACCACAGCGGCAGTCCCTGACCCCAGCTGCGCATCGGGTCTCCGCCCGGTTTTCCGTTTGCGGCGGGCGGTTCGATCTTGATGACCTCCGCGCCGTGATCCGCCATCAGCTGACCGCAAAACGGCCCGGCGATCAGCTGACCCATCTCGATCAACCGCAAATCCTGAAGAGCGCCATGCGCCATGAGTTTCGACCCCCGAAGTCAGAGATGCAGGTCCCGCTTGCCTATCGTCGCCGTCTGTAGGATGACGGGCGTGGTTTGTATACATTTCTGCGCAAGCGAATGGGGGCGTTATGACAGACGGGATCGAAATCGTCGAAGTCGGTGCGCGCGACGGGCTGCAGAACGAACCGGAAATCATCGGCACGGCCGACAAGGTCGCGCTCATCACGCGCATGCTGGATGCCGGCGTCAAGCGGATCGAGGTGGCCAGTTTCGTTCACCCGAAACGCGTTCCGCAAATGGCGGATGCCGAGGCCGTCATCGAGGCGCTGCCCGATCGACAGGACGTCAGCTATATCGGCCTTTGCCTTAACAAGCGCGGTGTCATGCGCGCCATCGCGGCGGGGGAAGGCAACCGGCGCGGCGTCGACGAGGCGGGCTGTGTGCTCGTCGCCTCGGACACCTTCGGGCAGAAGAACCAGGGCCAGACCATCGGCGAGGGCATCGCGGAGAACCGCGACATGATCCGCCTGGCGAAAGACAATGGTCTGAAGGCGCAGGTCACGATCAGTGCCGCCTTTGGCTGCCCCTTCGAGGGGCCGGTCCCTGAGGATACGGTCGTCCGCTGCGCTGCTGAAATGGCCGAGGCGGGTGCCGAGGAGATTGCGCTCGCCGATACGGTGGGCGTCGGAGTCCCGAAGCAGGTGTCCGCGCTGATCGGGAAAGTCCGCCACGCCGTCGGCGCGGACATGCCATTGCGGGTGCACTTCCACGATACGCGCGGCATGGGGATCGCAAATGCTTGGGCAGCCTATGAAGCGGGCGTTCGGGTTCTTGATTCCTCGCTTGGTGGGCTAGGCGGCTGTCCGTTCGCTCCGAATGCGACCGGCAACATCGCAACCGAGGATCTCGTCTACCTGATGGAGACGAGCGGTATCGCGACGGGGGTCGATCTCGGCGAAGCGATCGAGACGAACAAATGGTTTGAGGGCGTCATCGGAAAGACCCTTCCAAGCGTGGTCTCCCGTGCCGGTCTGCCGACCGGCTGGAGCGCGGCGACATGACCAAGCCGACATTATAGGAGCATTTGAATGAGCTATCGCCTTGGCGTCGATGTTGGCGGCACCTTTACCGATCTTCTTGTCATCGACGAAGCGACGGGGCGGACGTGGCGAGACAAGGTGCCCTCGACGCCATCGGACCCGTCGCAGGCGGTGGTGTCGGGTTCGCGGCAGGTGACCGAGACGGCAGGCGTCGCGCCGGAAGAGATCGCTTTGTTCCTCCACGGTACGACGGTCGCGACGAATGCGGTTCTCGAGCATAAAATTGCGCGGGTCGGCCTTGTGGTGACAGAAGGCTATCGTCACGTCCTCCAGATCGCGCGCAGTCTCGTGCCGGGCGGGCTTGCTGCATGGATCGTCTGGCCGAAGCCGGAGCCGATGGCGGCATTGGAGGCGACCGTCGAGGTGCCGGAGCGCATCGATGCGGACGGTAGCGTGTCACGCGAACTCGACGAGGCCGGGACGCGCGCCGCCCTCGAAAGCCTAAAGCCGCAAAACCCTGAGGCGATCACCATTTGCCTGATCAACAGCTATGTGAATGACACGCACGAACGCCTTGTCGCTGACATCGCCGTCGAGGTGTTTCCCGACCTTCCTGTCACCATTTCTGCCGATATCCTTCCGGAAATGCAGGAGTATGAACGGACGCTGACGACCGTCGCCAACAGCGCGGTGCGCCCAACGGTCGCGCGCTATGTCGGCAATCTGGAGCGCGAGTTGAAGGGCTGGGGCTGTCCGGCGAAGCTCTCTCTTCTGAGATCCGACGGCGGCCTCATGAGCGCCGCGAAGGCGGGCGAGGCGCCTGTGAATCTCCTTATGTCGGGGCCCGCCGGCGGCGTCGCCGGTGCGGTCTGGGTCGCAAAGAATGCAGGATTCGAAAATGTCCTGACGCTCGACATGGGCGGCACGTCGACGGACGTCGCGCTGATCGAGAATGGCGAGCCAAGGCTACGCCGGGAAACCTCTGTCGGCGACCTCAGCGTTCGCGCATCTTCGCTCGACGTGAAGACGGTTGGCGCTGGCGGTGGCTCCATCGCGGCGGTGCCCGAACTGACCGGTGCGTTGCGCGTCGGTCCGGAAAGCGCGGGCGCGGTGCCGGGACCAGCGGCCTATTCAAAGGGCGGCGACCTGCCGACGGTTACCGACGCGAACGTCGTTCTTGGCTACCTGCCGGAAGATTTACTTGGCGGGAGTTTCAAACTCGACCGCGACGCCGCGCGCTCTGCCGTCGAGAAGGTCGCCGAGCCGCTGGGCCTTAGCGTCGAGGACGCCGCCGCCGGAATCATCGCCATCGTCAACGAGAACATGTTCGGCGCATTGAGACTCGTTAGTGTGCAGCAGGGCTATGACCCGCGCGACTTCGCGCTGATGCCGTTCGGGGGTGCGGGACCGCTGCACGGGAATGCCATGGGTAAGCTGATGAGTTCGTGGCCCGTGATCGTGCCGCCTTCGCCTGGCGTACTTTGCGCCTATGGCGACGCCACCACGCGCCTGCGCGTCGACGCGCAGCGCAGCTTCAACAAGCTGGTGCCCGAGACCGACGATGCCGCGGTGGCCGCCGTCATGCGCGAAATTGCGGCGGAAGTGCGCGCGGAGTTGGAAGGTGAGGGCGTGCTCGCAGCCGATCAAACGGTCAGCTTCGAACTCGACATCCGCTATGCCGGTCAGGCGTTCGAGGTACCGCTGCCCTTTACCGAGGGCGACACCATCGCCGAGGCTGTCGCAGCCTTCGACAAGGAGCATGAGCGGCTCTTCACCTTCAATCTCGACCAAACGCCGCACGAAATCGTAAACATTCGCGTTGTCGCGCTCGGAAAAGAGGCGAACGTCGCTGCCGAAACCATCGATACCGGGACCGAGGACGCCTCGGCGGCCCGCGTAAAGGACCACAAGGTCTATAC
>JBAUIQ010000366.1:0-5395 GCA_049683075.1 Pacificimonas sp. | reverse complement strand
GGTCGAGCAGCAGCCCCGTTTTCGCCTGCACCGCCGCCTCATGCCCCGCCGCCTTCAGCGCGGCGCAAGTGTCCGCCGTCCGCCGGTCCTGCCAAACGATCGCAGGCGCCAGCGGCACCCCCGTCGTCCGGTCCCAGAACACCACGGTCTCGCGCTGGTTCGTGATCCCGACGCAGGCGATCGTATCGACGCCAACCGTCGCCGCCACCTCCTCTGCAGAGGCGAGCGTCTCGCGCCAGATCTCGCCCGCGTCGTGCTCGACCCATCCCGGCTTCGGGAAGCTCTGCGTCAACGGTCGCGACGCGTCCGCCGCAATTCGCCCGTCCAGCGTGAAGGCCACCGCGCGCGTCGATGTCGTCCCCTCGTCCAGTACCAAAATGTGCTCCATCACGGCACCTCCCACATCCGCTTCCCTAAGCCTCTGCCGCAGCTTAGGGGAAGCCGCCATGTCTCCCGCCAGCATCGATCCCGTCTACCGCGAAACCTTCGACCTGCTCGTCATCGGCGCGGGCATAAATGGCTGCGGCATTGCCCGCGACGCGGCGGGCCGGGGGCTCAAGGTGGCGCTCGTCGATGCGGGCGACATCGGCGGCGGCACCTCGTCGGCGTCGACGAAGCTGATCCATGGCGGCCTGCGCTATCTCGAATTTTACGAGTTCAAACTCGTACAGAAGGCGCTTGCCGAACGCGAGATTCTCCTCTCGCTCGCCCCGCACCTATCCTGGCCGCTGGCGTTCGTCCTGCCGCTCTCGAAAGACACGCGGCCCGGCTGGATGATCCGCCTCGGCCTCTGGTTTTACGACCGGTTGGCAAAGCGCACGGCCATCCCGGAATCCTCGAAGATCAAGCTGAAACAGGACATCGCCGGCTTCGCTCTAAAGGACGATTTCAACACGGCCTTCCGCTACTGGGACGGCTGGGTCGACGACAGCCGCCTCTGCGTTCTCAACGCACAGGACGCCGCGCTGAAGGGCGCGGAAATCGTCACGAACGATGGCGTCAGCTCCGCTTTTGCCAGCGATGACGGCTGGCTGACGGTGCTGGAGTCAGGCCGCGAACTCTACGCCAAGCAGATTGTCAACTGCACCGGACCGTGGTCGGAAATCGTCGCCCGCTCCGTCCTTCAGCGCCCCGACGCCCCGCGCCTCAACCTCGTCCAGGGCGCTCACATCGTCGTCCCGCGCGTCGGCCGCCAGCGCGATGCCTATATGCTGCAACAGCCAGACGGCCGCATCATCTTCGTCATTCCCTATCATGAGCGCTACAGCCTCATCGGCACGACCGAGACCCCTGTGGAACACCCCGCCAACAGCGAGATCACGGACGTAGAAATCGACTATCTCCTCGCCGCGACCAACCGCTACGTCTATCACGAACTGACCCGCGATGACGTCCACGCCGCGTTTGCCGGGATCCGTCCCCTCGTCCTTGAGGAGGGCAAGGACGCGCGCGAAACCAGCCGCGAGTGGCAGCTGATCGATCACAAAGATGTCTCGGCAATCACCATCGTCGGCGGCAAGCTGACCACCTATCGGCTCCTCGCGGAAGAGGTTCTCGAGGGTCTCTATCCGGACACCAAGCCATGGACTGCCGATGCGCCGCTTCCCGGCGGCGACATCCCCACACTGCCTGGCAAGTCCGCCCGCCGCAGCTTTCAGATCTGGCGCGACGAACTCGTCAAACGCTTCGAAAATTACGACCCTGGCATCGTCGAACGCCTCGCCAATCTCTACGGGACGCGCGCCATCCTGATGCTCGAAGATGGCCTTGGTGCGAACCTTGGCGGTATCTTCGAAACCGAGCTGACTTATCTCGCCGAAGAGGAATGGGCGACGAGCGCGGACGACGTCCTCTGGCGGCGAACCAAGCTGGGCCTCAGCGTCGAAATGGCGACGGTCACGAACATCGAACATTGGTTCGACCGGCTCTACACCCGCTCTTAACCCGACCTGCGGCAAATCGGACGTCTAAAGCGTACCGGGAGCACAGTTCATGTCCGTCATGCAGCCAATCGACGCCGAAGGCGCCATCGCATTGGACTTCGCCAGCGACACCGCCGTTGACCTCCTCGCCACCCTTCATGACGCCATGACCATTGCCCGCCCCGGCCAGGACGCCGCCATGTTCGCCGACGACCTCCGCCGCCTCGCCGACGGCGCCGCCTGGATCGCACAGGAGATGGAGGCTATGCTGGACGTGAAAGAGACCGCCGACCCCGCCCCTGCCGTCGAGGACGTGTTCCCGAAGCAGGCGGTTGCGAGCTAATTCAAAGTCTCCAAAAGTCGTCATCCCAGCGAAGGCTGGGATCCATCACCGAACCTCTCCACTTGGTGTGACAGCACAGAGATGGATTCCTGCCTGCGCAGGAATGACAGAGCTTTTGAAAAGCGCGTCTGCAAATTAGAATGAGACTCTAAGACAGCCCGCGCAGCGCAAGATCGTCCCAATCCAAGTTGCGCTCCTCGATCTCCCGAACTTTCCAATCTCGCTTCCATGCTTTCATGCGCTTCTCGAACGTGATCGCCTCGTCGATGGTCGGAAATTCTTCATACCAGACCAGCCGGTCGCAGCCATGACGCTTTGTAAAGCCAGCCAGTCGCATCTCCTTGTGCTCATACACGCGCTGGGCGAGATCGCTGGTCACGCCGATGTAGAGCGTACCGTTTCGGCGATTGGCCATGGCATAGACCCAGCCCGCCTTCGCCATTTTCGCTTTCCCCGCTCAGTTCTAAACGAATAGAAGTAGGTAGTTGTAAAACAACCATTTGTCCTCCCAGCGAAGGCTGGGATCCATCACTGAACCTCTCCACTTGGTATGAAGGCATAGTGATGGATTCCTGCCGAAGTTTATCCTCGCGGAGGCGGGGGCAGGAATGACGAATAATAATGCCTTGTCTTACCTACCCAAACACCCCGCAAACGTCTCCGCGTCCACATTCCCGCCGGACAATGTCGCCACCACGACCCGACCGCGCATATCGACCTTCTCGCTCAGCACGGCCGCCAGCGCCGCCGCGCCGCCTGGTTCGACGACCAACTTCAATTCCCGAAATGCCATCGCCATCGCCGCCGAAACCTCGGCGTCCGACACAGACACACCCCGCGCTCCGGCGTCCTGCAGCAGCCCAAGCGTCAAGGGCGAAATGCGAAACGTCTGCAACGCGTCGCAAAGCGTCGGCCCCGCATCCTCGACCTCTTCGATCTGCCCCGACAGCATCGAGCGTCCGGCATCGTCATAGCCATCGGGCTCCGCGAGGATCAGATCAGCATCCGGCAGCGCCAGCGAGATCCCGCTCGACAGACCGCCACCGCCGCAGCAGATGATGGCCACATCCGCGGACAGCCCGATCTCGGCCAGCTGTTCGGCGGCTTCCAGTCCGGCCGTTCCCTGTCCCGCCACGATCAGCGGATCGTCGAACGACGGCACCACCGTCGCGCCTCGCTCCTCCGCCAATCGCGCCGCGATCTCTTCACGCGACTCCGTCAACCGGTCGTAGACTATGATCTCGGCGCCGTCGCCCCGCGTCCGCTCGATCTTCATCACGGGTGCGTCCGACGGCATCACGATGGTCGCATCGATACCGAGGAGGCGCGCCGCCCTCGCGACACCCTGCGCATGGTTGCCCGACGAAAAGGCAACGATACCGCGCGACCGTTCGTCCGCCGACATCGCACGCAAACGATTATAGGCACCGCGAAATTTGAAAGACCCCGTCACCTGCAGGCACTCGGCCTTCAAGAACAGCCGCGCGCCGGTCAGTTCGTCGAGCGCATCGCTCCTGACCAGCGGTGTGCGGACCGCCGTACCCGCAATCCGCCTCGCCGCCATGCGCACGTCGTTAAGATCGACGCTCACTCCTCTTCGTCCTTCTTCCCGCCCAGCAAGCTGCCTAGTCCCCGCATCAGCGTGTCCCCCAGCTCCTCCTCGACCGAACGCGGCTCCCGCTCCGCCGCCGGTACGGTGACATCCTCGGCAATGCCCGGCGTCGTTACCGGGTCGGACGTCAGGACATTCTCACCGCCCAATATACCCTTCAGCGCAACCAGCCCCGCGCGTTTTGCAAACCACCCCTGCAGCGGCCCCAGTCGATAATCGACCGCCGGCGTCGGCAGCGGTCCTTCGATGCTTACCGGAATGCGCGGCGCGTCGGCATGGCTGCCCAGTGTCAGGTTCGCGTCCATATCGATCATCCAGCGCCCCAGATCGACATAGCCCGACCCAGTGGCGCTGCCGCCGTCCATATCCGTTTCGACAAACTGGATCGCGAACCGCCCGCCACTGCCCTGCAACCGCGCCGCGATGCGCCGATAGCGCGTCTCACCGCCTTGAAGCGCCGCACCCGCCAGCTTCAGAAAGCTCTCGACCGACCGGAGATCGCCCAACTGCTGATCCAGCCGCGCCAGATCAACCTTCCGCACGACGCCATCCGTCACCGCGAGGCGAACCGGCCCCGACAGGCTCCCCATCAGCGCACGCTGCGTCGTGCCCCGACCGGCCACTTCACCCGACATCGCGAGCGTGCCCGTCGCCGGGGCCGCCGAAGCGGACGCCTCCATGAATTCCGTCACCGGCACGTCGGACAGCGCGAAGTCCAGATCGAGCGCCGCCGCCTCCCCTTGCGTCAAAGCCCCGGACAACTCGGTCCGTCCGCCGAACAGCCCGCCAACCAGTTCCTCGATGCTCAGCCGGTTCCCCGCACTCACGATCGCGACCTTCGGCGACGTCAGTCGATAGTCGCCATAGTCGATCCGCTCGGCGGTCATCTCGATCCGCCCGTCGAAACTCTCGATCCAGCCAAAGTCGAGCGGTTCCGACGACCAGCGCGCGCCGCCTGTCTCCGCGTCGCTCGCCCCGTCCGCGTCCGCGCCCAACAGCGCGTCCATCGGCACCACGCCCGCCGACAATTGCGCCGTCACACGTGGCACCTCACCGCCGATGGCGATCGTCGCCTTGCCGCCAAGCGTCATCCCGCCAATCGACCCATCGAGCCCGGTCACCCGATAGCGATCCGCGCGGCCCGCGACCTGCATCGACAGGTCCAGCGGCCCCAGCCGCCGCGCCGTCCGCTCTTCATTCAATCTCGCGAGAACCACCCCGGCCTCGCTTGCCGACGCCGTAACCGCCAAATCGACGTCCATCTCCGGATCGGTCCTGACCCGTCCTTCGATCCCCACATCCGCCCCGGCATAACGTATCGTCCCCGACACGCCGAAGTCCGCCGAGGGCCCGGCCAGCTCGACACCGCCCGATGCATCTTCACCAGCCAGTCCCACCGTCAAAGCCAGATCGTTCGCCCCGCCGGGATCGCCAACCCGCCCCCGTGCAGTCACGTCGAACCCGGCGACGTCCGCCAGGCGCGCCGCGTCCAGCGTCACGTCCTCGCCAGTATAGACC
>JBAUIQ010000365.1:0-2418 GCA_049683075.1 Pacificimonas sp. | reverse complement strand
GGGTTCGATTCCCGTAGGGGTCACCAGCGGCTTTCCCCCTTCGATTTTTAAATGCCTATTCGTAGCGCTCCTCGAGCCACGGATCGCCGATATTGTGGTAGCCGCGCTCTTCCCAGAAACCGGGTTTGTCGGCGGCGGCAAACGTGATCCGCTTCAGCCATTTCGGGCTTTTCCAGAAATAATAGCGCGGCACGACGAGCCGAACGGGTCCACCATGTTCGCGCGTGATCGGCGCGCCATCATGCGTGTGCGCGATTAGGCAATCTTCATCAAGAAAGTCCGCAATCCTTAGATTGGTCGTGTAGCCGTCATAGCTGGCGAGAAGCACATGCGTGGCATCGTCTTTCGTACCTGCCATTTCCGCCAAATGGCGTGTCGAAACGCCCTGCCAGCGATTGTCGTAGCGCGACCATTGCGTGACACAATGAATGTCGCTGACCATCTCTACCTGCGGCTCGGCAATGAGCGCGTCCCAGTCAAGCGTCAGTTCGTTCTCAACAAGGCCACCGACCGACAGACGCCAGTCCGCTCGCGGCACGTCAGGTTGAATACCAAGATCGAGGACCGGCCAGTTTTCGACCAGCTTCTGGCCCGGCGGCAGGCGGTCGACGCCATGTTCGCCGGTCTTCCCCGTCAGTAGCCGTCCAGCACGAGCCCAGGCCTGCTTCGTCTCGACAAGTTTCGCTTTATATCCATCGCTCATTCAACGAGCGTTAGGCGGCGCGCCGACGCCTCGCAAGACGAGTCCGCCAGCGGCGCGTGATCCACCAGCGCCAGAGGAAATGGATCGTGAGGAAGCCAATCGCGGCAGAGATCGTGGCGAAAAAAATTGTGCCCAAGATCATCGGGACCGGCGCGTCCTGAATCACCGCCAAGATCTGGCTATCCGAACCACTGATCGTCGTTTCTCGTCCGAGCAACCAGTCGCCTACTTTCAACGAGGCGAAATAAATCGGGACGACTGTGACGGGATTACTGACGGACGTAAAGAGTGCGGCAACGGCGATATTCGCGCGCGACGAGACGGCGATCAACGCCGCTACTACGATCTGGAATCCGATGGGAATGGCAAAACCTAGAAACAGGCCAAGTGCCGCACCGCGAGCAACGCTATGGCGATTGAAATGCCAGACGTTTGGATCGCCGAGGTAACGCGCGAAGGGCCGCAGCAGCCTGTTTCCGGCGAGCTGCTTTCGCGTCGGACTATTCCGTTTCAACCACCGGGCAAGACGCGGTGTTGGCATGTGCGAACTGCGCTCCCTGTTCGATCGCCTCGGATTGTACGTTCTGAATTCGTTTCATGAACGAGGCCCTGACATAATCGTTGCAGAGTTAACGTGCCATGATCTGCGTCACGCTGCCTAGCCGACAGACTGCTGTTCAGCCCTTCTCCCGTAGCAATCGAGCCTTGTCCCGTTTCCAGTCGCGCTCCTTTGCCGTGGCGCGTTTGTCGTGCAGCTGCTTGCCCTTGGCGAGCGCGAGCTCGACCTTCGCGCGGCCGCTGTCGTCGAAATACATGGAGAGCGGCACCATCGTCATGCCCTGCCGCTGGATCGCGCCGCTCATTTTGTCGATCTGCCGACGCTTCAACAGCAGTTTGCGCGCGCGCTTCGGCTCATGGTTCTGGCGGTTGCCGTGCGAATATTCGGGAATGTTCGCATTGACGAGCCAGGCTTCGTTGCCGCGCACCTCCGCATAGCTTTCACCAATTGTGGACTTGCCGGTGCGGAGTGATTTGACCTCTGTACCCAAGAGGACGATGCCCGCTTCGAACGTGTCTTCAATAAAATATTCGTGCCGCGCCTTGCGGTTCTCGGCGATCATGGTGCGACCGCCCGCTTCCTTTTTCGCCATCAGGCAAGCCCGGCATGCGCGAGCGCGGCGTCCACTCTCCGCTTCGCGGCGTCATTGCAGCCAGTGATGGGAAGACGTGTCTTCGCGTGCGGAAGGCGGCCCATCTTCGCCAGTGCATATTTCGCGGGCGCGGGGCTGGGCGCGGCAAACATGGCGAGGTGCAGGAAATGCAGGCGCTCATTCAGGGCGCGCGCATCATTCCAGCGATTTTCATCGCATGCCGTCATGAATTCGGCGCAAAGCATCGGCGCGACATTGGCCGTCACGCTGATCGCGCCTCTCGCGCCCGCCGCCATGAAGCCGATGTTCAATTCATCCGATCCCGAGAGCACACAGAAATCCTCGCCACAGTCGAGCCGGGCCTGCACCGCGCGCGAGATGTTCCCAGACGCGTCCTTTATGCCAACCACATTCGGCATCTCGGCAAGCCGCGAAACCGTCTCTGGCAGCACGTCGAGCGCCGTACGCGAGGGCACATTGTAGATGAAGAGCGGCAGGTCGCAGCTTTGTGCGACAGCGGCGAAGTGCGCGTAAACGCCCTCCTGATCGGGCTTATTATAATAG
>JBAUIQ010000364.1:0-2625 GCA_049683075.1 Pacificimonas sp. | reverse complement strand
CGTTGAAACAGGTCGAGGGTGCCTACAGCCTCGCCTGCCTGACGCCAGAAGGTTTGATCGCCTGCCGCGACCCGCTTGGTATTCGGCCACTGGTTCTCGGCAAACTCGACGAGACCTTTATCGTGGCTTCCGAAACGGTTGCTCTCGATGTCTGCGGCGCGACATTCATTCGCCAGCTCGACCCGGGCGAGATGATCGTCATCAACGATAAGGGCATCCGCTCGCTGCGTCCCTTCGGCGATCACAAGGCGCGACCGTGCATCTTCGAACATGTCTATTTCTCCCGGCCCGACAGCTTTCTCGATGGCCATATGGTCTATGAGGTCCGGAAGAATATCGGTCGTGAACTCGCTCGTGAATCGAGCTTCGATGGCGATGTGGTCATCCCCGTTCCCGACAGCGGCAACCCGGCGGCCATCGGTTTTGCGCAAGAAGCAGGCATTCCCTTCGAGCAGGGCATCATCCGCTCGCACTATGTGGGCCGAACCTTCATTCAGCCCGGTCAGGGCATTCGTGACCTGTCGGTGAAGCTGAAGCACAATGCCAACCGCGCCGTCGTCGAGGGCAAGCGCATTGTGCTCATCGACGACTCGATCGTCCGCGGGACGACCTCGCTGAAGATCGTGCAGATGATGCGCGACGCGGGTGCGAAGGAAGTGCATATGCGGATCGCCAGTCCACCAACGCGCAATCCCTGCTTCTACGGTGTCGATACGCCCGACCGGTCGAAACTACTTGCCGCACAAATGGACGTCGAGCGGATGCGCGCCTTCATCAAGGCCGATTCCCTCTCCTTCATCTCGGTGGACGGCCTCTATCGCGCGCTGAACGAAGACAGCCGCCATAATCAGCAGCCGCAATATTGCGACGCTTGCTTCACCGGCGCCTATCCGACCAGCCTGACCGATCAGGAAGACGAGGAAAGCCCTGACCAACTCGCCCTCCTCGCCGCCAATGCCTGAGGACGACAAGCCTCTCGCGCTTGTCACGGGTGCATCCCGTGGCATTGGCGCCGCGACGGCAAAGCTCCTCGCCACCAAAGGCTATCATGTGCTTCTGACCGCGCGCACCGAGGGCGCTTTGGAAGAGGTCGAAGACGAAATTCATGCAAGCGGTGGAACGGCGACGCTCGCACCCTTTGATCTCACCGATGGCGAAGCGACCGCGCGACTGGCTCAGGCCGTGGCCGCGCGCTGGGGCCGCCTCGACGTTCTCATAATGAACGCCGCGATGCTCGGCGATCTGACCCCAGTGCCGCATATCGACGACAAGGCGTTCCAAGACATCTTCAAGTTGAACGTCATTGCGAATTTCCACCTTTTGAAGGTGTTCGATCCGCTTCTCAAGGCGGCACCGAAAGCCGACATCGTCGCCCTCACCTCATCGGTCGCCGACGACCCTCGTGCCTATTGGGGCGCTTATGCGGCATCGAAGGCGGCGCTCGCCAATCTCGTCCGCACCTATGTCGATGAGGTCGCGAACCTTGGAACCGTGAGCGCTCACATTTACAATCCGGGCGGTACGGCGACACGCATGCGCGCCGAGGCCTATCCCGGCGAAGACCGGTCGAAACTGAGGACACCTGAAGAGGTCGCAGCCGACATCGTCGACTTGCTTTAAGCGGCCAGTTTCCGCTGCTTCGCCAGCTTCTTCAGCACCATATTGCGCTTCAATTTCGACAGATGGTCGATGAAGAGTATGCCTTCGAGGTGGTCCATCTCATGTTGCAACACGGTCGCGAGAAACCCGTCGATCTCTTCGTCATGGACCGCCCCATCATAATTCAGCCAGCGCGCACGAATAACAGACGGGCGGTCGATGTCGGCATATTGCTCGGGAACTGACAAGCAGCCTTCATTATAGGTCGTAAGCTCTTCGGATGTCTCATAGATTTCCGGATTGACGAAATAGAGCGGTTCGCGGACGCGCTTCTCTTCGTCTTCCTCGCCCGCCGGCAGCTCTTGCAGATCGATGACCAGCACGCGCTTCGGAACGCCGACCTGGATCGCGGCCAGTCCGATGCCCGGCGCCGCGTACATCGTCTCCAGCATGTCGTCCATCAACTGGCGAAGATCGTCGTCGACCCCCTCAACGGGCGTGGACACTTGTTTCAAGCGTGGATCGGGGGTTTCGATGATCGGAAGAATTGCCATAGCTGCCATTTAATTTCGAGACGTCCGCTTCGCAACGCTAGCCGAGCGGGCGGCGTGCCCTAAGCGCTTGCGCGATCGTACCCTCATCGAGGTAATCGAGCTCACCGCCGACGGGCACACCGTGGGCCAGTGTAGAAACTGTAACGCCGCTGTCCTCCAGCCTCTCGGCAAGGTAGTGCATGGTCGTCTGTCCCTCCATCGTCGCATTCATGGCGAGAACGACCTCGGAGACACTACCCTCGGCGACACGCGAAAGGAGCGGCCCGACACTCAGGTCTTCCGGTCCGATCCCATCTAGCGCGGAAAGACGGCCTCCCAGAACGTGATAGCGTCCGGAGAAAAGTCGCGCCCTGTCCATCGCCCAGAGGTCGGCGACGTCCTCGACGACAGCCAACAGGCTGTCGTCGCGACGAACATCGCTGCAAATGTGACAGGGGTCATGCGTATCGATGTTTCCGCAGCGCCCGCATTC
>JBAUIQ010000363.1:0-1819 GCA_049683075.1 Pacificimonas sp. | reverse complement strand
GAACCAGACTGGAGCAAGCGCAAAGAGATGCAATAGAAGTCCGAGCCCAAACCGCTGCCACACACCTGGAGCCCCGCCATCGACGGGCAATGCCACGTATTATTGCGCTGTTTTGACCGGGCGCTGCCGGTGCCGTCGCGGCCCCGCTGGCTGACACCCGTCCTGCCCCGGTAACGTCCGCGCATAAAAAAAGAGCCGGTCGAATGACCGGCTCTTTCGATTTGATTGCCGCGAGACTTAGCTCTTGCGACGGCGGCGGGCCAGACCCAGACCACCGAGCGCACCGCCCAGCAGGAGCAGGCCGGCAGGCAGTGGCACGGGCGATACGTCGACACCGGCCAGTGCGTAGTCGGGCTGGCCGACACCGTCGTTGTTCAGCGGGTCGACGACACCTGCGGAGAAGGTGAACGACTTGCCGACGAGGCTTGTGGCGAAGCTGCCGAAGCCGAAGCCACCCATAGCGAACACTTCCTGCGCGTCGAAGTTCACTTCGGCGGCACCATCCACGGAAACCAGCGCGGTTTCATGGCCGGCTTGGGCTTCACGGAAAAGATCCAGGAAGTAGAGCGCGCTCAGCTTGACGGTGTTTTTGAACGCCAGGGTGATCATTTCGCGGGGTGCGGTGATCTCGTCGTCCACGCGGCCCGGGCGCTGAACGCCGACGCCGTCATTGTCGCCCTTCAGGGGCGCTGTCGAAGCGTCACCCATCGGAGCATCGCTTGTCACATAGGACAGCTGGAACGTCGAAGGCGTCGGCAGCAGTGTCCAGGAGTTGCCATCGGCGAGCGTACCGCTTGCGATTGCGGCGGAGCGCACGCCGTATGTTCCGTCCGACTGGTTGGTGAAATCGAGCAGCGCCGCGGATGCGGACACGGCACCGGCAAGGACGAAAGCGCCCGCCAGCCCGGTCTTAAAAATATATTGCTTCATTTTCTTCTCCTAAAATACTCGCGGTCTATAGACAGCGCGGTCTCTGGTTACTGGTGATGTGTCACTGCCAATATAATTAACGCATATTTAATCATTTGGTATGGCAAAATACAACTTACCCCCAAAAAAAACCGATCTCGGCCAAGTTTTCGCCTTTATTGGCGGGACCGTGAGTGCCGGAGCCGACAAAACCGGGACAATTACCCCCTCTTGCCGGTCTTAGTTTCCTGTTTGGAAACATTCCGGAGGGCGTTTGCCCCGTACCGTCAGGGCGATTCGAGGATGCCCCCGATCTCAGTAGTAATCGTCTTCCTTGACGTCGCTGAGGTACCGCACCTGTGTCAATACCGCGCCCAGAAGATTGGTCTGTTCGGAGATTTCCTGCTGACACGCCTTGATCTGCGCCGTCGTGGTTTCTTCGGCACGCACGATCAGGATCGCGCAGTCCACCTCCTTGAGGAAGGCGCGCGTGTCATCGCCCACCAGAAGCGGCGGCATGTCGAACATCATCAGATCGGGCTGGTGGGCCGCCTCGATTTCGTCCAGCACTTTCACCGTCTGGTCGCTCAGAAGATACTGCGTCGGATCGCTCGCCGGACCGGACGCCAGCGACAGCGCCACGTTGCCCCCGATCCTCACGGATTGCTCCGTCAGGCTCACCTCCTGGCACAGGAGCTTCGTGATGCTGTTCGCCGGGCGGTATCCAAGGATCTTGTGCAGGGCCGGACGCCGCAGGTCGAGATCGAACAGGATCGTCTTGATGTCGGGCTGGCGGCTGAACCCGGCGCACAGATTGGCGATGGTCGTGCTCTTGCCGCACAGCGCGGTGGGCGAGGTGATGGCAAGGCGCCGCCATCCGTTCCGCCGCATCGCGAGGATGATCTTCGTG
>JBAUIQ010000362.1:0-6166 GCA_049683075.1 Pacificimonas sp. | reverse complement strand
CGTCCGAACCGTGGTCACCGGCGCAGGTGGCGGTGGCAGCGATTCGACCGTCACGTCGGGCGGTGGCACATATGGCGGAATTTCGTCGAGCTGCTCCGGCGGGGGTGGAGGTTCTTCCTCAACCTCGACCTGTTCTTCGACCTCGAAGGTCTCCATGGGCCCCGCGATGACCTCAACCGCCTTGATGGCAAGACCACTGATGAAAGCCCATGCGAGTAGGACGTGGATGAGCACCACGAGAACGAGCCCCGTAAGCCGCTTGTTGCTCATGCCTCCGTCGTTGACGAATGATGTTGCCATGGCGGTCGCAAATACTCCTTATTGATACCGACCGAACCCGAACATGTAGGCCAGCCGACAAACTCATTTCGAAAAGAGACCATCGGCGGCGCGTCCAATGGACCGCTGATCCTTCATGCGAGGATCGCCCGGGGACTCCCTTCCCTTACCAAAGTCCTAACCCCCCGCCTTCGCGCTTGGCAAGCGGCTTTCCCATATACAGGGTGGGTTCACCTTAATCGCGGATGGTGGCATGGACATTGCCTAATCGGCCGCAACCTTATGGGAACGCATAGAATGTTTGATATGACCAACAAGATCGCCTTGCGCTTTATGACCGCGAGCGTGGCAGTCTGTTTCATGTTCATGCCGACCACTGTCGACGCCCAGCCAGTGCCCGGAAACGCCGATCTGGCGGATCTCGTTACGGAGTCGCGCACGATCGTCATTGCGGACGTCGACAAAACGCGACGCATTCGCGCGGAGGACGCACCCGGTCTGGCGCCGGACTTCGCGCGGCTCCTGGTGCAAGCAAAGACGGCCGCCGTCGTCGCCGCCGCCCGCAGCGTACCGGCAGAGATGCGTTATCTCGTCGACTTGCGCCGCAACGATCGCGGACGCGCGCCCGATATCGAGGGTGCCCGCGTCATCCTGTTCCTGGGCGCGGAGGGCGGGCCCGGCGAATACGCCTTGGCACATAAATACGGGCAGATCCGATGGTCGCCGGAACGCGAAAGCCTCGTCAAGCGCTACGCCGCGTCACGCGCCGACCCCGAGCTGGTCGCCCTGAAGCCGGAGCGCGTCACATCGGCTTTTCATGTGCCCGGATCTTTGCCGGGCGAGTCGGAAAGCCAAATCTTCGTCGAGACGGAAGCGGGCCGGCCGATGTCGCTGGTCGTCTTAAACCGCCCCGGCGAGACCCCGCGCTACGCGGTGTCGACAGGCGACATCATCGATACGAACGCTGCGCCGCCGGAGCCGGGTTCGCTCGTCGCGCTGATGCTGGCATGCGAATTGCCGGAAGACCTTCCAGATGGGATTGCGATGTCGGGCGATAGAGCGGCGCTCGCGGCGGATTATGCTTTTGTTCGCGCCGAACTCGGAAGTTGCGACCGCAACTTCTAGGAAGAGTCGTTAAGCCGGTCGAAGTCGGCGCGAAAACTGACATGCCGAGCGCCGCCGTCGACAGCGATAGTCTGGCCCGTGACCGATTCCGCACCGACCAGCCAAGCGACCGCGTCTGCCACCTCCTCGGGACTCGGCAATCGTGCCAACGGCATGCTGGCGGTCGCGCGCGCCATGTCATCGTCACGATAATCCTCGGTTGGGATGGTCAGGCCGGGTGCGACGGCGTTGACCCGTATGCGCGGCGCAAGTGTCCGCGCGAGAAGCTCGGTCAGACCTGCCAGCGCGAACTTCGAGACGGTATAAGCGAAGTTATCGCCGTGCGGTTGGGCGAGCCGCTGATCCAGCATGTTCACGATCGTCCCCATCTCGCCTTCTGGCAGTCGAGCGGCGAACTGTTGCGAGAGCAGCGCCGGTGCCCCCGCATTGACGGCGAAATGATTGGCGAGGGCAAGCTGGTCGGTATCGGTCAGCGTATCCCGGCCAAAGAGCGATGCCGAGTTGACAAGCACCGAGACAGGTTTGGCGATGGCATCGAACAAAACGGCGGCGGACCCCGGTTCGCCGAGGTCGGCCTGATAGCGCGCGGCATTGACGCCCGAGCGCTCAATCGTCGCGGCCAAGGCCGGATCGAGTTCGGCTTGCGAATTATAATGTAGCGCGAGATCGTAGCCCGCGGTTGCCAGACGGCCCGCAATTGCGGCGCCGAGGCGCTGCGTGCCTCCTGTGACGAGCGCAAGCGGGCGGACGTCCGACGTCATGGCGTCAGCGCGACCGGCTGCGTTCGATGCCGATGGATTCGTTTTTCTCGGTCAGCGCGGTCTTGATGATATTGACGGTGGCGGCCTGTACCCGGTCATCCTCGAACAAGCGGTCGATGATCGCGTCCGCAATCGCCTCGACGAGAACATAATGCAGGCCATCGGGGCAGCTCGTCTCGATAGCGTCCTTCAGGTCCATATAGTTTTTCGAGGCCGTCAGCTTGTCGTCCGGCGCAAAGTGATCCGGCGCGTCGAGGTCGGCCGTGACCGACACACGCAGCAGCTGCGGTAAGTGTGTTTCCTCGGAGTAAATGCCAGTCAGGACCATCAGGTCGACGTCGCGAACCTGGAGCTGAAGTGTCGTCGTCATGGCGCGCGCTCATGCCGTGCGTTGGATTGCACCGCAAGCCAACCTAGATCGGAGATATGGAGACGACGGATCAGACGGACCGGTTTTCGGAGGAACAGGCGACCTATGCCGTGCGCGGAAAGGATACGCCCGATCTCGATATCGGTATCGCGGCCATTCGCAATGTCTTGAAGACCCTCCCGGCCCGGCCCGGCGTCTATCGCATGGTCGATGCCACCGGGACGGTGCTTTACGTCGGAAAGGCGCGATCGCTGCGCGCGCGGGTGACGAATTACACGCAGGTCACCCGCCTACCGAAGCGGTTGCAACGCATGGTGTCGCTGACCCGTGATATGACGATCGTGACGACGGCGACCGAGGCCGAAGCACTGCTGCTGGAGGCGCAGCTGATCAAGCGGTTCCGGCCAGCCTTCAACGTCCTCCTGCGCGACGACAAGAGCTTCCCCTTCATCTTCTTACGCGAGGATCATGACTATCCGCAGATCCGAAAACATCGCGGCGCGCGTCGTGGGAAGGGCATTTATTTCGGGCCGTTTGCAAGCGCGGGATCGGTCAACCGTACACTGAATGCATTGCAGAAAGTGTTCCTGCTAAGGTCATGTAGCGACAGCTATATGAACAACCGCTCGCGCCCTTGCCTGCTCTACCAAATTCGCCGCTGTTCCGCGCCATGCGTCGGGAAAGTCGACGAGGACGGCTATGCCGATCTTGTGGCCGACACGAAGGACTTCCTTGCCGGAAAAAGTCAGAAGGTTCAGCGCAAACTCGGCGAGGCCATGACGGTGGCGGCGGAAACTCAGGATTACGAACTGGCCGCCGTTTATCGCGATCGCCTTCGCGCCCTTACCTTCATCCAGGGTCAGGCCGGGACGGCGGAGGGAGCGCGCGATGCCGATGTCATCGCGCTCGCGGCCGAAGCGAATCAGGTCTGTATCCAGGCCTTTTTCGTGCGCGGCGGGCAGAATTGGGGGCATCGCGCGTTTTTCCCGAAGAACGTCACCGGCGAAGACCTCGACGAGGTGTTGTCCAGCTTCCTGATGCAATTCTATGAGGACATGCCGGTGCCGCCGGAAATCCTTGTCGACCGCGATCTGAATGAAGCCGAGCTGATCTCCGAGGCACTGTGCGAGCGGGCCGAGCGCAAGATCGTCCTGAAACGACCGCAGCGCGGACCCCTGCGCCGCCTCGTCGAGCAAGCGGCGCGTAACGCGAAAGAGGCGTTGGATCGCCGCCTCGCCGAATCGACGACGCAGGCGAAGCTCTTGCGGCAGGTGGCCGAGCTGTTCGAACTGGACGGACCGCCCGACCGGATCGAGGTTTACGACAACAGCCACATCCAGGGCTCGAATGCGGGCGGTGCGATGATCGTGTCGGGGCCGGAGGGCTTCCAGAAGAACGCATATCGCAAGTTCAATATTAAAGACGACAGCATCGCGCCGGGCGACGATTTCGGCATGATGCGACATGTGCTTGAACGTCGGCTTGGACGGCTGGCGAAGGACGATCCGGACAAGTCGAAGGGCCAGTGGCCTGACCTGATTCTGGTTGATGGAGGCAAGGGCCAGCTATCGGCGGCGCGTGAGATCGCCGAAGCGTTGGATGTGGGCGACATCGTTATGATCGGCGTTGCCAAGGGACCGGACCGCAATGCCGGACGCGAGACTTTTCACTTTGAAGACGGTCGCGAATTGACCCTTCCCGTAAACGATCCCGTGCTGTTTTTCCTGCAACGCCTGCGGGACGAGGCCCATCGCTTCGCCATCGGCGCGCATCGGGCGAAGCGTTCCAAGGCGATCGGCGCCAACCCGCTCGACGACGTGCCGGGCGTGGGTCCAGCACGCAAGCGTGCCCTGCTGATGCATTTCGGAACTGCCAAGGCCGTGCGCGGGGCCTCGCTCGAAGCCCTGCAGGATGCGCCGGGCATCAGTGCTACAGTCGCCCAGAAGGTCTACGATAACTTCCACCCGGCGGGCTGACGCGCCGTAGCTTCATCCGAACCGACCTTGGGGAATTTGAGTATGTTCGACATCGCTTTGCCGTTGACGGCGCTGGGGATCATTCTTGCCCTGCTCGCGTACATCGTTGCCATTCGACAGGTCGGCAAAATGAGAGGCAAGTACGGCATCAAAGTTCCGGCGATGACCGGCCATGAAGAGTTCGACCGCGCCTTAAGAGCGCAGATGAACAGCCTGGAATTCCTGCCAATCTTTCTCACGCTTGCCGTCATACTTGCAGGTCTCTACGGCGACGTCATCGGCGGTATCTACAGCGCTATCTATGCGTTGGGTCGCTGGCTGTACGTTCGTGGTTACATCGTCGGCCCGGAGAAGCGGATTCCAGGCTTCATGATTGCAACCTTCTCGACGCTTATCGCCCTGATCGCCAGCATCGGCGGCCTGATCTGGCAGCTCGTCAGCTGAGAAAAAGGATATGTCCTCATACAGAATGAGCGCGTTGACGACGTCATCATCGGTCCTTTCCGTTGTCGCGGCCCCTGCCCTGTTCTAAACAGACGTTCATGTTGTCCAGCCTGCCCAATCTGCTGACGCTGTCGCGTATCCTCGCGGTGCCGGTCATCGTCGGGCTGATGTGGAAGGCGGGCTGGCCTGGCTATCTGGCCGCCTTCATCCTCTACTGCATCGCGGGCGCGACGGATTATCTCGACGGCTATCTGGCGCGGGCCCAGGCGACGGTCTCGAAGCTGGGACAGTTTCTCGACCCCATCGCCGACAAGATCATGGTGGCCGCCGCCATCGTCATGCTCATCGAAAATGACATCATCTCCGGCTGGCTCGCGGTTGCTGCCCTGATCATCCTTTTGCGTGAGATCGTCGTTTCCGGGCTTCGCGAGTTTCTCGGTGGCGCGCAGGTTTCAGTGCCGGTCAGCCAGCTGGCGAAATGGAAGACGGCCGCGCAGATGGTCGCGCTCGGCGCGCTTATACTCGAAGGGTTCGCCAGTCGCGTCGCACCTTGGCTGCCTGCCTACGAAGTCGGTGCGATCTGCCTGGTGGTCGCGGCCGCGCTCACACTCATCACGGCGTATGACTATTTACGCGTCGGTTTGAAGCACATGACGTGAAGGTCAGATGTCTTTATTTTGCTTGGGTTCGTGAGGCGATCGGTACGGACGAGGAATTACAAGAATTTACGGATGACGTCATGACAGTCGAAGCCGCTCTTGCGGCGCTCGTCCAGCGGTCTGAGGGACATGGCGAGGCACTCTCGGATCCATCACGCCTGCGTTTTGCGATTGACCAGAAGTTCGTCGACCTTGACGCGCCGGTCCACGATGGGGCGGAGTTCGGCGTCTTCCCACCCGTCACCGGCGGATGATCGAAACCCGCGTGCAGGAAGCGCCATTCGATCTCGGCGCTGAACAGGCAAAGCTAACTCATGGACGCGGCGATGTTGGTGCCGTTGTCAGCTTCACGGGGCACGTCCGCGGCGTACCCGACGCAACGCTGACGCTCGAGCATTATCCCGGCATGACGGAGCGGAGCCTCGCGGAAATCGCCGCGGAGGCCGTGGACAGATGGCCACTGCTCGGCGGCACGATCGTGCATCGATACGGAAAGCTTAACGTCGGCGACCCAATCGTCCTGGTACTCGTTGCATCGGCCCACCGTGCAGC
>JBAUIQ010000361.1:0-2269 GCA_049683075.1 Pacificimonas sp. | reverse complement strand
GCGACTTCGCGTTCCTTTTTCCATCAAAGCCCGCGGATCCGATATCCGATATTGGGGACAGAAGTACCGGGCGCGCCGACAGATGGTGGGGGCTGGACGCCACGCGCAGGGCCTTCTCGCCGTCAGCAAAGCCCTCCGCGATGATATGACGTCGCTCGGTCTGTCGCGCGAGCGCATCACCGTCCACTATACGGGCGTCGATCTCGATCGGTTCGCACCGAGTGCCGCAGCCAAAACCGCCGCGCCGACGCTACTCGCCGTCGGCAATCTGGTTTCGCTGAAGCGATTCGACCTTCTCATCGACATGATGGTGCATCTACCTGGCGTCCGGCTAGAGATCATCGGCGATGGCGACGAGCGCAGCCATCTCGAGGGGCTGATAAACAAACTAGAATTGCAGGACCGCGTGCGCCTTCTCGGGCGCGTACCGCACGACGAACTGCCCGCGCGCCTTGCGGCCGCTCATGCGCTCGTTCACGCGTCGGAGAGCGAGGGTCTTGCCAATGTTTGGGTCGAGGCTTTGGCATGCGGGACGCCAGTCGCAACCTGCAATGTCGGCGGCGCGAAGGAAGTCGTGACACCCTCTACCGGTCGCCTACTTTCGGTCGATGTGACACCGATCCGCTTCGCCACCGCCGTCCGTGAATTATTGGCAGAACCGCCGCGCCCCGGTGCGGCCCGCGAAGCCGCCCTGCCCTTCTCGTGGGAAAGGAATACCGACCAACTCTATGACCATCTGGCGATGGCGGCTGGACGCTAAAGCGGGAGGATGAGCGCCGCGACCGCGCGCTCTTCCGACAGGAGAAGATTGTAAGTCCTCGCCGCCGCTCGCGAATCCATTACCTCGGGGCCAAGGCCGCGCTTACGCAGAGATGTAAGCAAGTCAAAATCGGGCCACGCCATTTGGGCGCCGCTTCCAATCAGGAGCACATCGCGCGGTGGTCGGATCGACGCAATTTCGTCGAAGTCGGACTCGCTCAGATCGCCGACCTTTTTTAAGTCCAGCGGAGTCAGGCCGTCTGGCCAGATCGAGAAGCCACCTTCGAGCCGCTCTTCGCCGATGACGAAACCGCCATCGCGCACCGCACGGATGGTGCGGCGGTCCTCGGCTCCGACGCGCTCGAACGCCATCAGCTTTTCGCGGAGACCCGCTCTGCCCCAGTGTCCTCTTCCGGCAGGAAACTGTTTGGGCCGACGCCGAGCCAGAGGAGAATTGGCCCCGCGACATAAATCGACGAATATGTACCGATGAAGACGCCGATCAGCATGGCAAGTGTGAAACCGAATAGGACCTCACCGCCGAAAACGATAAGCGCGATGAGCGCAACAGCCATCGTCAGCGATGTCATCACGGTCCGCGCGAGCATCTCATTGATGGACAGATCCAGGAGCGGTATCATCTCCATTTTCCGGTACTTGCGGAGGTTTTCTCGTATCCGATCGTAGTTCACGATCGTGTCGTTCAGCGAATAACCAATGATTGTCAGCATGGCGGCGATGATGTTCAGATTGAACTCCAGACCCGTCCACCCGAACAGGCCGAGCGCGATCAGCACATCATGGACAAGCGCGACCAGCGCGCCGACGCCAAACTGCCATTCGAACCGGAACCAGATATAGGCCGCGACGCCGACCATCGCGAGAAGCGCGGCAAGCGTGCCGTCTCGGATTAGCTCACCAGAAACCTTACCGCTGACGATTTCCTGGCTGCGAAGCGTTGCGTCCGGGTATGCAGTCGTGAGCGAGTTCAACACTTGACTACCGACCTGCTGAACCGCCTCGTCGTCCTCATCATCACTTTCGGGAAGCGGCAGGCGGATCGACACGACTTCGGGGCTGCCGAACTCCTGCACATTTGCGTTGCCAAGCCCGAGAGCGCCAACACGCGATCGAATATCGTCGATCTGCGCCTCTTCCTCGAAGCCGATTTGCAGCATGATGCCGCCGGCGAAATCGACGCCGTAGTTCAGGCCGCGGGTCATCAGGCCGACGACGGCCATGACCACGAGAAAGAGGGTAACCCCGACACCGACATAGCGCCATCTGACGAACTGGATATTCGTATTGTCGGGAACGAGCTTCAAAAGTCTCATAGCGCCAGCGCCTTCGGACGTTTTCGATCGAGCCAGAAATGCGCGAACATGCGTGTAACGGTCATGGCGGTGAAGACGCTGGTGACGATGCCAATTGTCAGAACGACGGCAAAGCCCTTGATGGGTCCCGAGCCGAGCCAGAACATGATGACGGCGGCGATGATGTTGGTGACGTT
>JBAUIQ010000360.1:0-6651 GCA_049683075.1 Pacificimonas sp. | reverse complement strand
TCTGGTATTTCGAGCGATTGGCGTAGGTGGTGACCTTGCCCTCCGCGACGACCTCCAGCCCGTCCTCCGGTGCGAAATCGAGACGTCCCCGCTGGCCGCGCCACATGACGCTGTCGATGACCGCGTCCTCGTCCTTCAGGGAGAAATAGGCGTGGCCGGAGGAGGGCACCTTCCAGCCGGAAATTTCACCACGCAGCCGCACCGAGCCGAACTGTTCCTCGACCGTCCGCTTCAGCGCCCGCGACAGGTCGCCGACGCTATATTCATGTGCGTTGGAGGTGGTCTTGGGATCGGGTGCGCTCGCCATCGTCTTCGCTTGCTAGGCCGCGGCGCGGACCGCTACAAGCCGCCGCCATGAACATCCTCCTGATCGGCGGCGGCGGGCGCGAACATGCGCTGGCGTGGAAGCTCGCCCAGTCACCGCTTCTCGACACGCTGTATGCCGCGCCCGGAAATCCAGGGATTGCGAACGAAGGCGCGACGTGCGTCGATCTCGATGTTTCGGACCATGAGGCCGTCGTCTCGTTCGCCCGCAAGCATGGCATCGATTTGACGGTCGTCGGGCCGGAGCAGCCGCTGGTGGATGGTCTGGTCGACACGCTGTCCGGGCAGGGGCTGAAGGCGTTCGGGCCGAGCGCGCTGGCGGCGCGGCTGGAAGGGTCGAAGGGCTTCACCAAGGATCTCTGTGCGAAATACGATATTCCGACCGCCGCCTATGGCCGCTTTCAGGGGGCCGGCGCCGCGAAGGCGTTCCTCGACGGGCGCGCGCCGCCCTTCGTTATCAAGGCCGACGGCCTGGCCGCGGGCAAGGGCGTCGTTATCGCCGAAACACGCGCCGAGGCGGAAGCGGCGATTGACGAAATGCTGGGCGGGCGCTTCGGCGATGCGGGCGCAGAGCTGGTTGTCGAAGAGTTTCTGGAGGGCGAAGAGGCGAGCTTCTTTGCGCTTTCCGACGGGACGAACATATTACCGCTGGCAGGCGCGCAGGATCACAAGCGGGTCGGCGATGGCGATACCGGGCCGAACACGGGCGGCATGGGCGCCTACTCCCCCGCGCCCATCCTCGACGAGGCGATGCAGCAGCGCGTCTTGGACGAGATCATTGCACCAACCGTTCGGGCGATGGCGGCGGAGGGCTGTCCGTTCGTTGGCGTTCTCTACGCAGGACTGATGATCGGGCGTGAGGGCCCGCAGCTGATCGAATATAATGCGCGCTTCGGCGACCCGGAATGTCAGGTGCTGATGATGCGGATGAAGAGCGATCTGCTCCCCGCCCTCCTCGCCGCCGTCGACGGGCAGCTCGACCATTTCGCGGTGCAGTGGCACGATCAGTCCACGATGACAGTGGTTATGGCAGCGGACGGCTATCCGGGAACGCCGAAAACGGGTGGGCGGATAGAGGGGGTCGAGGTCGCCGAGAGTGACGGCGCGAAGATATTTCAAGCCGGGACGACACGAGACGGCGATGGGCTCGTCGCAAGCGGCGGCCGTGTCCTGAACGTGACGGCGATGGCGGATGATCTCCGGACGGCGCGCGATGCGGCTTATGCCGCGATCGGGCATGTCGACTGGGTCGATGGCTTCTACCGGACGGACATCGGGAAGCGCGCGCTTTAACGATCAGCCCGGCGTCGTCAGATCGTCCGCTGTCTCTTCGGCGTCGACTTCGTCCGCCTGGCGCAGCTGCTCGACGGCTTCCTCGCGGGCGCCCTGGTCGAGTTCGGGAACATCCTGCTCCGCGTCGAAGCGTTCGCCATTCTGGCAGAGGGTCGCGATCAGCGGGTAATGGTCCGAGCCGACGTCCGGCCCCGTCTCGAACTGCATCACGCCAAAATCGTCGGTGAAGAACAAATGGTCCAGCGGCCAGCGCATCATCGGGTTGGTCGCATCGAAAGTTGCCATGAAGCCCCGACCGCGACGAGCATCGACCAGCTGGCCGACGCGCTGAAAACTCTCCGTCACCGACGACCAGGGTACATCGTTGAAATCGCCCATCACCAGTGTCGGCCGACCGCTTTCACGCACGAGATCGGACAGCATGATAAGTTCGGCATCGCGTTGACCGCTGCTCTGTCCGGGATGCGGCGGCTGCGGGTGCACCGTGAAGAGGGTCGGCCGCGACCCGTCGGCGAGCTCGACGCGCATCCGAAAGGCGGGGGTTTCGCCGCCCGCCATCGCCTGTCGCTCAAACTCGGACAAAGGCACGCGGCTGTAAATCGCCATGCCATATTTATTGTCGAGAGCGACGGCTTCGCCATGCGGATAGCCCGCGCGCAGGGTATCGAGTGCCTCGACCCAACCGCCATCGGTTTCCATGGCGAGGAAGATGTCGGGATCGACGTCCGCGACCAGCGCCAGCGTGCGGTCATAGTCGCGATTGGTCTGCAGAACGTTGAGGTTCAGCACCGTGAACTGGCTGTCCACCGCGCAGCTGTCCGCCGCAGCCGCCTGCTCCGGCGCAACGCCAAAATAGGGGACGACCTGATAAAGCTGGAATGCCAGCGCTGCGATGCCTGCTGCGGCGTATGCCCAAAGGTGCTTCGACTTCGCAGAAAAGAGCAGAATAAGAGCAATGACGAGTAGGATTGCAAACTGAAGGCGGGGGAAATCGAAGCCCTGGATCCACCATTTATCCGCCGCCACGAGTCCGATGAATGTCGCGATGAACAACAATATGATCATCAGGCGGGCGAGCCGCGCGATCCAGTTTTTCATGAAGTTACCCCTTTTGAACGCCGTCCGCGTCGGCGCCTCATGAATGAGCGTCCGATGCGGCGGTCCGGTTCCGTGACTAGATTACCGGACAGGATTAATCATCGATCTGGGTTTCATCCTCGCCCTCGGCCATCTCCGCCGCCTGCTGCGCGACGCCGTCGGCGACTTCACGGTCGGCCTGTTCGAGGGCGTCGGCATCGGCCCGGGGTTCATCCTGCTCGGCCGCCATGACGGACGGTGCGTAGCAGAGCGTTACAAGGATCGGGAAATGGTCACTTCCTGTTGCGGGCAGGCGCTCGAAGTCCATGACACCGAAGCGATCGTCGAAGAAGACGTGATCGAGCGGCCAGCGCAAGAGCGGATAGTGCGCGTTAAAGGTCGGAAAATAGCCGCGACCGACGCGGGGGTCGAGGAGCTGGGCGACCTCCTGAAACAACCGCGTGGTGTCCGACCAGGCGACGTCGTTCAAATCGCCCGCGACAATGACGGGAAGGTCCGTTTCCGCCACCTCGCGGCCCGTGAGGACAAGTTCGGCATCGCGCGCGCCGCTGTCCTTTCCGGGAACCGGCGGACGCGGATGCACGGCGAACAGTCGGATGACGGCTCCGCTTTCGAGGCGCACGTCGGCACGGATGGACGGAATGTCCGGCTCGACGACATAACGCTCTTCGACGTTCGACAGCGGCAGGCGGGAATAAAGGTTCAGGCCGTAAAGATTGTCCAGCGGAATGAGGTGCTGTTCGGCAAAGAGGTCGTCGAGGTCGGACAGAGCGTCCGTCCAGGGCTGATCAACCTCGAGAGCGATGAAGACGTCCGGCGCCTCGGCACGAACGATATCGACTGTCCTTTGATAATCGCGATTGGTCTGCAGCACGTTCGACGCGAGAAGCCGGATCGATTGCCCGACCGGGCAACTCTCGGCCGTCGTCGCCTGCTTTGGATAAATGGCGAGATAAGGGACGACGCGGACGAGCTGGTAGCCAAAGGCGAGGGCGCAGAGTCCGATCCAGAGCCACGGACGCGGCCGACCACTGACCGCCAGCAGTGCCATGACAATCGACAGTAGGACGACGATTTGCACGCGCGGAAAGTCGAGGACGCGTATCCACCACGCGTCGACCGGCATGACCGGCAGAATCGTGACGGCGATCAGAAACGCCGCCGCAATGATCAATGTCGCCCGATAGAGGCCCAACCGACCCATGGCCGATCCCTCCTTCCAGCGATCCCCCGGTGCCGCCCTTAAAGTCGTTCGCTTAAGAAACCGAGAAAGTCTCGCCAGGAACGCGCGTCCGCCTTTGCATTATATTCCATGCCGTCGGGGCGCGAGGCCGCGTCCTTGTTGGTGAAGGCGTGGAAGGTGTCGCCATAGGCGGTGAGGTACCAGTCGGCGTCGCGATCGGTCAGCTCCTTCGCGACTTTGTTGACATGTTCGGGCGGCGCCATCGGGTCTTCCCAGCCATGATGGATGGCGATGGAGGCCCGGATCTTAGGAGCATCGAGATCGTCCGGTGCTTCGAGAAGGCCGTGGAAGCTGGTGACCGCCTTCACGTCGCCGCCCGCGCGCGCGAGATCGAGGGCACAAAGGCCGCCAAAGCAATAGCCGCAGGCTGCGACGCGGGCGGCGTCCACGTCGGCCATCGCGGCAACGGCGGCGACGAGGGCCTTCAATCGGTCGCGCAGCATCTGACGGTCGTCGAGGAAGGGCTGTATCAGCGCCTGATTTTCCTCGGTTGTCTCGCCATGCTTCGCATCGCCGTAGAGGTCGCAAGCAACGGCGGCATAACCCTTTGCGGCCAGCTTTTTCGCATGCTCTTCCTCGTGCGGCGACCGCCCTGACCATTGCGGAAAGATCAGCACGGCCGGGAACGGTCCACTTCCCTCAGGTATGACGAGAAGGCTCTTGAGACTCTCGTCGTCATGCTGGACGGTGAATTCACGTGTGGGCATCGGATCAGGCTCCCGCTTTTTGGGCTTGTTCCCATGCCAAGCGCCCGAGCGGCTCTACCCGTTCCGACATGGCGGCGGCATGTTTGCTGGACGCCGTGCCGCGAATGTAGCGGCCCTTGATGCCGTGAACGATCGCGCAGAGGCGGAACATATTGTAAGCCATGTAGAAATCGATATTCGGCACGGTCGTACGGCCCGTCCGCTCGCAATAGGCGGCGACATATTCCTCTTCGGTGGGGATATTCTCCGCCTCCAAATCGCGACCGACCAGACCGGCCGTTTCCGACGGCGGCATCCGGTACATCATGGCGTGATAGGTGAAGTCCGCCAGCGGATCGCCCAATGTCGAGAGTTCCCAGTCGAGGACGGCGATGACCCGCGGCTCTGTCGGGTGAAAGACCATGTTGTCGGCGCGATAATCGCCATGAACGACGCGAGTTTCGTCGACGTCCGGGATGTTGGCGGGCAGCCATTCGCAAAGGCGATCCATCTCTTCGAAATGCCCGGCCTCCTCGTCCGCCTGATACTGCCCACCCCAGCGCGAAATCTGCCGCTCCAGATACTCGCCATGCTTGCCGAAATCGCCAAGGCCGATGGCGTTCGGATCATAGCTGTGCAGCTGCGCGATGGTTTTGTTCATGGCATCGAAATAGGCGCGGCGGTCGGCGGTCGGCACCTCGGGAAAGGTCGTGTCCCAGAAGATGCGCCCGTCGGCCATATCCATGATGTAGAACCAGGTGCCGATGACCTCCTCGTCCGTGCAGAGGCCATAGGTTTTCGGCACAGGGAATTCCTGACCGCCGAGCGCGGTGATGACCTTATATTCCCGGTCGACGGCGTGGGCGGACTTCAAGAGCTTCCCCGGCGGTTTGCGGCGCATGACGTAGGTCTTCGCGGGCGTCGTCAGCTTGTAGGTCGGGTTCGATTGCCCGCCCTTGAATTGCTCTACGGTCAGCGGCCCGGCGAACCCGTCGACATGGCCCTGCATCCAATGCTCGAGACGGCCGACATCGAAGCGGTGCGCCTGCCGCACCTCCTGCGTTCCCGAAAATTGATCCTGCTTGTCGCTCATCCCGGCCTCCCAAAATCTCTTGAGTGTGGCTTTGCCGCGCAGGGGCCGTGAAAGAAAGACCGCGTTGGGCCCCCTTCGCGAAAGTGAGGGGCCGATCCTGTTCCGGTCATGCTGACGCAGTTTCGCTCCCGCCCCTCGCCAAGGGCGGCAAAGGCGCTACGGTAACGCGATGAGTCCGGTGAAAGACAGGATCGCCAGCGAAATCCGCGCCCTGTTCGCGCCGGACGGCACGCGCGACGTTCCGTTTGAACCCGGTGTCGGACTGTTCCCGGCGGACAGCATTTCGCGTCAGGTGCACGGCAATGTCGTTACGATGATGATCGGCGGCGTCAGCGCGCTCTTCCTGCAGATGTTGCACCCCGGCGCGCTCGGCGGCGTCTGGGACCATAGCGATTTCAGGAAAGACATGCTGGGACGCCTACGCCGCACGGCGCGCTTCATCGGCGTTACGACCTTCGGCCAGTTGGACGATGCAGAGGCCGCCATCGCCCGCGTCCGCCAAGTGCACGATTATGTGAAGGGTACATTGCCGGACGGCACGCCGTACAGCGCCAATGACCCGGAACTCTTGCGCTGGGTACATGTCACCGAGCTGGTCAGTTTCCTTGCCGCCTACCGGCGCTATCGGGATCCCGCGATGGGACGGCGAGAAGCCGATCGATACTTTGCAGAGAATGTGATCGTCGCCGAGCGCCTCGGCGCAACCGATGTGCCCGCGTCCGAAGCGGCGGCGAATGCCTATTTGAAGGGCATCCGCCATGATCTCCTGGTCGATGCGCGTGTCCGAGAGGTCGCGGGCATTCTTATGGCGCACCGGGCAGACAACGCGCTGGCGCAGCCCGGCGTCACGCTTCTGATGAAGGCAGGCATAGACCTCATGCCCGATTGGGCACGGCGGATGCACGGATTTTCGT
>JBAUIQ010000359.1:0-4651 GCA_049683075.1 Pacificimonas sp. | reverse complement strand
CTTTTCTACCCGGCAGGTCCGTTCGCCATTCTTCCGATGCTGCCTGGCAAGCGCTCGGCCATCGTCTGGACCGTCGAGGCCGACCATGCCGAGGCCGTCCGCGCGCTGCCGCCACGCGCCTTTGCCGCCGAAGTCGAAAAGCGGATGGGCGGCGTTCTCGGGAAGATCGAAAGCCTCGCCCCGCCCACGGGCTATCCGCTCGGTTTCCATCATGCGGCCAGCTACATTGATGACCGCTTCGCCATGGTCGGCGACGCGGCGCACGGGATCCATCCCATTGCGGGCCAAGGGCTCAACATGGGGCTGCGCGACGCCGCCGCGCTCGCCGAAGTCCTAGGTGAGGCCAAGGGTCTGGGCCTCGATCTTGGCGGACGCGAAGTCTTGGAACGCTATCAGCGTTGGCGCGGCGTCGACAATTTCGCCGTTGCCTTCGCCACGGACACACTGAACCGTCTGTTCGGCCTTCCGGGCAAGACCATGAAGCGCATTCGCAGCCTCGGCCTCGGCGGTGTCGAACGCATACCGCCGTTAAAGCGTATGTTCATGCAGGAGGCCCGCGGCGCAGGCGGCGACCTGCCCCTGCTCCTCAGGGGCGACACACCCTAGCGCACGCACTGGCAAGGCGGGAAAGCGCTCGCTAAATGGCCTTCGGATGCAGCCCGAAGATCTCCGCGTCGCCCTGTTTTCGGGCAACTACAACTATGTGAAGGACGGCGCGAACCAGGCGCTCAATCGTCTCGTTGGGCATCTCCTGTCGCGCGGCGTCGATGTCCGCATCTATTCGCCGACAATCGAAAATCCGCCCTTTGCGGCAACGGGGGAGCTAGTTTCGATCAAGTCGGTCCCAGTGCCCGGCCGCGGCGAATATCGCTTTGGCTTCGGGCTGACGGGCGTCGGTGCAGATGTGAAGGCTTTCGACCCGCACATCGTCCATATCGCCTCGCCCGACCTGATCGGCCATCGTGCCGCCGCCTGGGCGAAGCGTCACTACACCCCGCTCGTCGCCAGCGTGCACACCCGCTTCGAGACCTATTTCCGCTATTATAAACTCGGCTGGGCGCAGACGGTGGGCGAAGCGATTCTCCGCCGCCTCTATCGGAAATGCGCGGAAATCTACGCGCCATCGGAGAGCATGGCGGCGGTCCTCACGGACCAGCGAATGAACCGGAACGTCCGCATCTGGAGCCGGGGGATCGACGGCGATCTCTATAATCCGGACCGTCGCGACATGGCATGGCGGCGCGAACTGGCCATTGGGGACGAGGAAGTCGTCATCCTGTTCGTCGGGCGCCTCGTTCTCGAAAAAGGACTCGATACGTTCTCCGACACACTGAAGGAGCTCGACCACCGCGGCACGAAGTATCGCGCGCTGTTCGTCGGCGAAGGTCCGGCGCGCGAATGGATCACCGAGCGCGCACCACAGGGAATTTTCACAGGCTTCCTCGGCGGCGAAGAGCTTGCCCGCGCCTACGCATCCGCCGACATCATGTTCAATCCGTCGTCCACGGAGACCTTCGGCAATGTGACGCTGGAGGCGATGGCGTCCGGTTTGCCGGTCGTCGCCGCCCGCGCAACGGGCAGCCTCAGTCTCGTCGAGGAAGGCGTCACTGGCATCCTGACGACGCCCGACCACATTCGCGAGAGCGCCGATGCACTTGAAACCTACCTGAACGATCCTGCCGCCCGTGAGGCGGCCGGTAGCGCGGGCCGGGAACGTTCGAAGCGCTTTGACTGGACGGCGATCAACGAGGGTCTGCTACAACGGTATCTGGCCGTTGCGGAGAACAAGGGATGAAGGCGGCGGTTGGCGTTGGGCTCGGTCGCGCGCTCTTTCGCGCAGCCAATATCCGCCGCCTGCATATCGTCGGCTGTTCGCGTAGCGGCACAACCATGTTGCATATGGCGATGACCGCCTTTCACGCGATGCATTTTTATTATGAGGAAAGCGCTCTTCGCTTTCCGATGCTGCGCGACCGATTTGAGGCGCTGTCCGCGTACCGGCACGCCGACGTCGGCTGGCGCGAACCGAAGATCTATGTCACTAAGCGCGCCCATCGCTGGTACGAACCCAAGGGTATCGACCACCTCGTCCGACATGTGCACGCCGAAAATATGGGCGTTATCATGATGATCAGAGACCCACGCGATGTAATGCTAAGTTCGCATTCGGGTCGCGGCGGGATCGAAAATTATGTGACGCCGAGACATTGGCGGGATTCCATCGTCGGCGGTGAACGCTTGCAGAGTCGGCTAGCGAAAAATCGCGCTTTGATGGTGCTGCGGTACGAGGACATGGTGACAGACCCCGAAGGAACCGGTCGACGTTTCGCCGATCAGTTCGGGTTGAAGTTGAGGCAAGGCAGTCCCGGCTTCGCAGCAATGAAAGCGAACGTCGCGACTACGCACAAAGCGTTCGATGAGTATCTGCAAGAGGCGGTCGGCGAAATCCGCGACCTCGACCCGGCGTCGGTCGGCAAGTGGCGAAGGCGTCCGCATAGCGATCCGGCGGCGGCGCTTAAGAACGACAATTCGATCGCGCCGATCTACGCGCGTTTCGTCAAAGAACATCGCTACGAGGACTGACGTTTGACGATCAAATAGCGTTTGTGGAGCCCGTTCGGCTGCACGAGCCGCGTCTTGAATCCTGCCTTCGCCAATCGTTTCGCCTCCAGCGCCAGTTCCGGATATCGCGCGTTGCAGAAATAACGCGGAACGAGGTTCAGTCGGGCGTATTTCGTGAAAAATTTCTTCCGCGCCATGGTCCGGCCGAAGGGCGAGTCTGCCTCGTTATCGAAAATAAGGAGCACACCGTCATCGGTCAGTCGCGCGACCATTTCGTCAAACGCCTGCGCCTGCGCGGCCTTCGGCAATTGTTGCACCACGTCATAGGCCACAATGATGTCATAGCGCCTATCAGGTCCACCATAGCCGCTTTCCGCTAAAATATCACCAGCGAATAGGCGTTCGGGCGTGATGGCCCCGGCGAACCGCTCGCGACAGGTTTCGACCATTTGTGGGGAGATGTCGCTGCCGAATAACTGCGCACCCTGGCGGCTTTCGTCCAACAGCGGCAGCATATCCGCTAACCACGCGCCTGCACCGCATCCAACCTCGAGAATGTCGGGCGACGCAGCGTCCGTGAGGCTTAGCGCCTCGGTCAATCCGTCAGCGAACAGGCGACGGAACACCTCGTCATGTACATGTCCCTCAGAGTAGACACCCTGGGTCACGAGATCATCAAAAGCGTCAGCCATTTGGGTCGCATTGTCGGCGCCACTCATGCTGCTCGTCCCTTCCGCTTGCTGCTTTTCAGGCCCAATTTTTGTCGCAGTCTCATAGCACGATGACCGCGCTCCAAGAGCTGCTGCGCGAGAAAGGCTTCCCCTGTCACTGACACAGACTGCTGCTCGGGGCATGGATATCCAAGCGCCCGTAAAGTCGGGCCGGCAAATTCCTGCACGACATAAATTTGGGCGTCGTTCGCTTCACGTGTCCAGCGATCGATTTTATTTAGCTGAGGTGGTTTATTGAGCTCGGGCCAAAGCCCACGGCGATCGGCCGGGATACGACCATCAACCCTTTCTTCATGACGAAGCATGGCGGGATCGAAGTCCAGATCGGCGAAAGCACAAATACGCCGCAGCTCCCGCTCGGTATGTCGTATTAAGTCTTCAAACCTCAGAGTGAAATGTCGCTGCGGGCCGAGCAAATTACCAATGCGCTCCGCCGCTCCGACCCGCGCCGACCAGCCGAGTGCGATCTCAAACCAATTGCCTTCGGAGAACATCATCCCCTGATGCGACAGCGCGACGTCCCGCGCATCGCGAACGATGTGCACGAACCGCGCCTCCGGAAACCAGCGTGCCGCCGTCTCTAGATGGTCGATGGTCGCGATATCCATATTGGCCCAACGCCGTTTTCCCTCCGAACCGGCTGCCTGCGTGTGGAAGGCCGTCAGAAAATCCTCGCCATGTCCCGGGCGCACCCCCGCAGTAATGGCATCAAGGTCGAAATCCACCTTCCAACGAGCGAGCTTCTCGTGCGCCGCCAATCTTTCCGCTTCGGCGCTCACGGCCAACTTGTCGGAAAATGCCGTCGCAGCCGTCTTGTACCATAGGCCCGCGACCGTCAGCGGTACCGATAAACCTTCGTGCGCGCCCATCATCATTGTGAGAAGCGTCGTGCCGGAGCGTGCAAATCCGTAAAGAAACAACGGCGCTCCGTTCATGCGAGCGTTCGGCCCTCAGCCAAGTCGAGTTCCGCCTGACAGCTATCAATCATAAACTTTGCCGCCCAATTCAAATATTGGAACCGACCATATTCATTGTCTATAGGGTGCGACCCCTTCACACCGCCAACGACGTCCGCCGGTCCGTCCAGCCGGACCGTCCGACGCACCCAAGCGTTCAGGCTTCGTCCCGCTTCGACATAATGGTCTTGGCCACCGCCCTCGGCGAGTAAGAAAAGGCTGTGCGCGATCTGCACGCTACCTGTGTTGCAGGTCCAGTCCACCGCGCCGGTCCAGTCTGGACGTAGCCGACCGGGCAAAAACCCGTCCTCACGAACTGCCGAAAGGATCCCATCCGCCAATCGCGTTGCCGCCATGCGATAGCTGTCGCGGCCATCGTAACGCCACGCTTCGACGATGCCC
>JBAUIQ010000358.1:0-2980 GCA_049683075.1 Pacificimonas sp. | reverse complement strand
ACCGTAGCCGCAGCCAATGTCAGCTACCTTGGCACCCGATTTCAGCTTTTTCTCCACACCATTGAGGCTTGGCAACCATTCGGCGAGCAACATTGCCTCGTAACCGGGACGGAAGAACCTGTCGGTTGCGCAAATTGAGCACGTCGAAAGTTCGCCCCAGGGACGCCCGTTCCCACTCTTGAAAGTATCCAGCGCTTTCTCGTGGTCTCCTAACGCGCCAATGATTGCTTGGAAGAAACCCTGCATGCAAGCGGGCTGGCCTTCGCGCGCAAAGATGAGTGCTTGTTCCTCGGAGAGCCAGAACCGTTCGTTCTTCGGGTCATAAGAAACGTATCCGGCTGCCGTATTGCTGCCGAGCCATTCGCGCACATAGATCGGATGAATTCCAGCTTTGTTGGCCAGCTCATCGCGAGTCATTGGCCCGCTCTCATCCATGATTTGGTAGAGGCCGGACTGGTCACCGAGATAGGCCATGTACACGCCCATCGCGCCCGCGACGTCGCCGACGACTTTGCCTGCTAGTTCCTGTAGTTTCGCTTCATCGACTTCAGCCATCCTATGCTCTCCTCCAGGTTGAAAAGCGCGACGCGTCGGCGGTCCCAAATTAAGCTGGTCTGAGCCATCAATAACTGGAGCGTATCATATAAATGGAGTCGTGACGATGACGTGAGTGAAGGAACCCAGTTGGCTTCATGAAAAAGTTGACAGCAAGAACTACAGCAATCGACGAGGTCCGGTGGTAGGTCTTACCCGCGATTAAAGCTGCGGTAGTGAGCGTCAGCTATCCGCATCTGGTTTTCCATAAACAGTCGGTCAGACCCCCCACCCCAAAGCAGCCATGAACATCTTGGTCGACGGACGACGATGCAGTCTTTCATTGTAGGATAGTCTCGGTGACATTGATGGGATGGCGTTGACCTCCTTCCCGTCCTCGTCACTCGAACCGCGTGGCCGGGACGGACGTCGTGCCCTCTCCCCGGCCGCGCGTGTTGGTGCAACTTTCGTGCAACCTACAGACCCCGGCCGGTCGGCTGCCGCCATTGCCGCTTCGGCACCCGGCCGATAAGCGCCGCGAGCATGAAATATGTCTCGACGCGCGGCGACGCGCCCGTTCTCGATTTCGAAGGCGTGACGTTGGCCGGACTGGCGGCGGACGGCGGCCTGTACGTTCCCGAACGCTGGCCAACGATGTCGCGGGACGAGATCGCGGCGCTCGCCGGGCTCGATTATGTCGAGACCGCCGTCCGGGTGATGGCGCCGTTCGCGGCAGGCAGCGTCACCGAAGACGAACTGCGCGCCCTCTGCCGCACGGCCTATGGCAACTTCGCCCACGAGGCGGTGACGCCGCTGGTGCAGTTGGACGCGCGAAATTGGCTCATGGAGCTGTTCCACGGCCCGACGCTCGCCTTCAAGGACGTCGCGCTGCAGCTGCTCGGCCGGTTTTTTGCCCGCTTTCTGGAGGGGTCGGACCGCAAGCTGACCGTCATCGGCGCGACATCCGGCGACACGGGCAGCGCGGCGATCAACGGGCTGGCGGGCCTCCATCAGGTCGAGGTCTTCATGCTGCATCCGGAGGGGCGGATTTCGGAGGTGCAGCGTCGGCAGATGACGACCGTCATTGCGCCCAACGTCCACAACCTCGCCATCGCGGGCAGTTTCGACGATGCGCAGCGCCACGTGAAGCGCATGTTCGGCGATCCCGAGTTCCGGGGCGGCCTCGATCTCAGCGCCGTCAACTCGATCAACTGGGCCCGCCTGATGGCGCAGGTCGTCTATTATTTCTACACCGCCGTCCGTCTCGGCGCGCCGGAACGACAGGTCGCCTTCAGCGTGCCGACCGGCAATTTCGGCGACGTCTTCGCGGGCTATGTCGCGGCAAAGATGGGCCTGCCCGTTGCGAAGCTGATCGTCGCCACAAACGTCAACGACATCCTCCACCGCGCCCTCAGCGCCGGGGACTATAGCGCGGGCGACGTAACCCCGACCGACGCGCCATCGATGGACATCCAGGTGTCGTCCAATTTCGAACGCCTGCTGTTCGACCTCGCCGGACGGCGGGGCGAAGACCTTGGCCAGATGATGGCCGGGTTCGAGCGCGACCGCCGCCTGACACTGCCCGCAAACATGCGGACGGGCGCATCGCTGTTCACCTCCGCCCGCGTCGATAAGGAGGCGATGACCGCCGCCATGCGAACCGCACTCGCGAAATATGGGCAGCTGATCGACCCGCACACGGCCATCGGTCTTGCGGCCGCGCACGCCGTCGACCTGCCGCCTGAAACACCCGTGGTGACCCTCGCCACCGCCCACCCGGCGAAGTTCGGCGATGCGGTGGAGGCTGCGACAGGTCAGCGTCCGGTCCTTCCGGCACGCATGGGCGACTTGATGAGCCGCGAGGAACGCTTCGACACGATCGGAGGCGATTACGAAGACTTCGCCGCGCACATCCGCGCCCATGCGGGCCGCGCATGACCCAGACGCTCACCACCCTCCCCAATGGCCTCCGCGTCGTCACGCGGGAGATGCCAAGCGTCGAAACCGCCGCCGTCGCGATCCACACCGAGGCAGGCTCGCGCCACGAAACGGCGCGCGAAAACGGCCTCGCCCATCTGTTCGAACATATGGTGTTCAAGGGCGCAGGCGGTCGATCCGCACGTGAACTCGCCGAGCGCATCGAGGATGTCGGCGGTGACCTCAACGCCATGACCGGGCGAGAGGGCACGGTCTTTTCCGCGCGACTTCTTGCGGGCGACCTGACCCTCGGCCTCGACCTCCTTGCCGACATGATCCGCGCGCCGCATTTCGACGAGGGCGATCTCGTCAAGGAACGCCAGGTCGTGCTGCAGGAACTGGAGGAGGTGCGCGACACGCCGAACGACCTCGTCTTCGAAGACCTGCAGCTTGCCGCCTATCCCGACCAGCCGCTCGGCCGCTCGATCCTTGGTGACGAGACGAGCCTGGACGGCCTGACCCGCGACGA
>JBAUIQ010000357.1:0-3044 GCA_049683075.1 Pacificimonas sp. | reverse complement strand
TCTATACACGGCGCTCACGCGCTCGAGACGACAGCTCGTGTTGCTTGTGGAAGGCGATAACGCCTCAATGCTGTTCGACTACACGCGGCCTGAGAAGTCCGAAACAGCCCGCCGCAACACGAACCTGTTCCAAGGCGTTCTTCGTCGCGCCGAGTCTGAAGTGCCTTACGCCGAGAACCTGATCCATCGCACGGAGAAGGGCCACCTCGTCCGGAGCAAGTCCGAACTTGTGATCGCCAATATGCTCTTCCAGTCAGGTGTCGATTACGAATACGAGCGCGTGTTGGAAGGCGAGGTCGAGCAAGGTCGCCTCAGACCCGATTTCTCATTCGTCACGGCTGACGGCGATCTAGTCCTTTGGGAGCATCTCGGGATGATGCAGAGCGAGGACTACCGGAAGGGCTGGGAGTGGAAGCTCAAATGGTACGAGGCCAACGGGTTCAAGATTGGTCGAAATCTTTTCACATCCGTTGATGACGATCGGGGTGGTCTCGACTCTGCTGAATTACGGGCGACAGTCGCTAAAATCCAGGGTCAGCTTGAGTAGGCCGGCGCAGCCTTCCCCTTTGGACCTTCAAGTGCCGCACCTACGCAGACGATCGTGTTCAGCGATCAAGAACGTAATGTAACTTCGTATGAGATTGCAGTAGAGGCGCGCTTTGTTGATCTCCAGAGCGAGACCGTCGCGAAGATCGACTCCGTGCCGGACGCCACCACCCGTCGGAGAAGAAAGATAACCGTGCAGCGTCATCATCCATCCAAGAATTTGCTCTTGATGGCCCCGGCCGCGAAGCCGTAGCTCATGGATGATCTTGTTGAAATAGCGCCCTTGGATGCTGCCATCCAGAATGTCTGGGCTGCGGAACCCTGTGGAAATCGTTTCCAGGAGCCATAGGACTTCCTGCACTGCCTGACGACCGTTCCCCTCGCTCAGGGCCTTCTCCGACGCCTGAAGCGCTTGGTCGATCAGACCCTGCGCCTGGGCGTCGAGTGAAGGCGGCTGGTCGGGCACCGCGATCGGGATATGGCTTCGAGTGGCGACTAAATTTGGTGGATCGATCTGAAAACCTGCGCCAGCATCAGTTAGAATTCGATTCAGTCGACCGATGTCTGGCAACGCCATTTCTGGGTAATTTAGGCGCAGTTGTTCACACGCGCCGTAGAAAGCGTCGATGAATAGCGGCGCGTTTGCGCCGGCCTCGCCCATAACGCGTTCCAAGTCGGTGGTAGCCCAGCTTGAATCACTGCTGGCGTGATGGGGCACGCCGGCTGCAGCGGCGAAGTGCGACTTGAAATGCTCCAAGAGTGCCTTGCGCGAGCTTTGCCCACAGATGCGATTGATCAGGTCGAGGAACGCGGCGTCCACCCCCGGTTCAATACGGCAAGGGCTATCAAATCGCCATCGGCTGTCGAATTGAAGCATCAGCTCGCCTACTCACGTACGGACATTGAGCTCAGCAGCGGTGAAACTGTCCGCCGCCACATCTTGGTACAGGGCGTCAAGCGATGGGCTCAAGGCCTGTAGGGCTGCGATGCGCTGGATCATCTGACGTAACCATCGACGTTCGTCGTCGGATAGTGGCTTGCCCTCATGGCGGTCGGCCTGACGATAGCCGAGCCATTTCTTGAGCACGGGGTATCCGCCGAGCTGGTAGAGCCAGATAGTTTCGGGGACATGTGCGAAGTGAGCCTGGTCATTCAGGAAAAGGTCACCCGTCCGTTCGCCCCAGAAGTCGCCAACCGGGGCGTCGGGCAGTTCTTCATCCGTGAAGGGCCGGGGGACCCATTTTCCCTTGCCGCCGCCCCAATAGGTTACCGTCACTTTGAGGTCATCGGCCGTAACCGGCTTTCCGTCTTTCCGACGGAGCTGACCGAGTCGCTTGGCGCGGTCCGGCGTCAACACTGCTTCGATGACATCTCGCGCGTCACGGTTGGCGTCCAGCAAACGGACGACCTGCTCACCCGCATCACTGAGCTTTTCGAGTAGCTTGGCGTCCTTTGGAATGGGCAGGTGCGCCCAGTCGCTTGACAGAGCACTTTTGTGCTCGGCTTGATATGTCGGTGCGTGGAGAATAGCGAAAGCGACCCGAAACAGTTTGCCGACGAACGCGCGGGCGTCATCGTCGCTGCGCGCACCTGCGAGATCGAAATGATCCCTCAAAACGCGCCATGCTGCCTCGGAAATGTTGGCATCGCGATTCGCTAGGAGATCGTCGCTAACGATCTCACGGGGGAAAACGACGGAGCCGCGTTCGTGGACATGAAGTCCAACAAGAGTGCTCGAGTAGACCGGTGACGCCTCACTCTCTTTGCGCGGTTCGGGAACCGTGACCAAAAACTCGTTTCCGTCTTTACTCTTCGCGAACTCGGGGCTGTGACGGTCGAGAAGATGTGGATGTTCGGAATAGTAGATCCATCGACTGTCGAGTGGGAAGGTAAGGTAGGGCCTTATTCGCTTTTTCTCGAAACCGGACTGGTGAACTTCGTCCCAAACCTTCTCTGGCTTATAGTTAGCTCGCGGTACAGCAAAGCCAGGGTGAATTTGAGCAATCTCGCTGAAGGTCGGTGAGTTAAAGTAGGCGGCCATGCGCGCCTCAAGTGACGCTTTTGTCGTGTCGATAACGGTTCCTTCTAAGCCCCGGCTGGGATTAACCGCTTGAAAATTGCTGAAAAACAACTCCTCCAAAGCAGGCCAGGCTTCAAAGCCGCCCTCAACTACGCGAGGCGCCAGCCGCCAACGGCCTTCGGCGTTGGGCTGGATTGCTTCGTAGGCCGGAGCCGCCTCTGGCGCAGATGGAGATCCGGTGGGGAGGCTCGCGATGAGCGCTTGGCGCTTCGACTGCGCCGGACCCCAAAAGTCGCGATAGTGCACCTGCGTTGCAGCGGGGGCGCTCGGTGCGTCCGTGCGTTTGACCCACGTTACGATTGCCGTGCCTGGCTGTATGCCACGAGGATCCATTTCAGTCGTAAAAGCGCTGTCATCGCGCGTTCCAGCTCCTGGTAGGCCTTTCGGAATGACTTTTCCGGTTCGATATTTGTCGCCG
>JBAUIQ010000356.1:0-4675 GCA_049683075.1 Pacificimonas sp. | reverse complement strand
TGCCGCGCCTGCCGATGAGATCGGAGACCTGCTGGGCAGCGAGGCCAGCGACGAGCTGACCGGCGACCTGAGCCGTCTGGATTCCGTCCGGACAACCCGTGTTGCTGCAGCGGAGCGTTATTTTGCGAGCCACGCGGGCGACTGGGACCGCATTCGCAGTCTGCATGTCGCCGATAGCGAAGTGGAGGCGTCGATCCTGCGTCTGCTTGGCCGCAGGCCGCTGGGCAAGCTGATGGATATCGGTACGGGCACAGGGCGGATGCTGGAATTGCTGGCGCCCCGTGCGACGAGCGCGATCGGCATCGACCGCAGTGCCGAAATGCTGCGCGCCGCGCGCGGCAAGCTGGAAGCGGCGGGTCTCGGCGATTGCCCGGTCAGGCAGGGCGACATGACCGCTCTGCCCGCGCCGGATGGGAGCGCCGACACTGTCGTCCTGCACCATGTGCTGCATTTCGCGGACCGGCCGCAGCTGGCGATCGCCGAGGCCGCGCGTGTGCTGGCGCCGGGCGGCCGGCTGGTGATCGTCGATTTCGCGCCGCACGATCGCGAGGAACTGCGACGTGACCATGCGCATGCGCGGCTGGGTTTCAAGGACGAGGCCGTGCTCGGATGGCTGGCGAAGGCGGGTCTGACAACGCGCCCCCCGAAGCATTTCGAAGGGCCGCTGACGGTCACCATCTGGCTGGCCGAACGCCCGCCACACAAGCTGAAGGCTGTCGCATGAGCATCGCGCCCCCGGAACCGAAACGCGCCCATGCGTCTCCAATGTTCGCAGACCTGGCGGGCGATATCTCGGTGTCGTTCGAATTTTTCCCGCCCGCGACGGACAAGATGGAAGCGACCCTGTGGGAATCGATCAAGACGCTGGAGCCGTTAAAGCCGCGCTTCGTCAGCGTGACCTATGGAGCGGGCGGGTCGACGCGCGACCGGACGCATTCGACCGTCGCGCGGCTGGTGAAGGAGACGAGCCTGACGCCCGCCGCGCACCTGACCTGCGTCGATGCGAGCCGGGGGGAGATCGACGAAATCGCCGATGAATATTGGGATGCGGGCGTCCGGCATATCGTCGCGCTGCGTGGCGATCCGCCGCGCGAGGGCGAAGCGTTCTCCGCACATGCCGACGGCTATGACTGCGCCGCCAGCCTGATCGAAGGGCTCAGGAAGCGGCATGATTTCGAAATCAGCGTCGCGGCCTACCCTGAGCAGCATCCGGAATCGGGGACGCTGGACGCCGACCTTGACAATCTGAAGCGCAAGCTCGACGCGGGCGGAACGCGGGCGATTACGCAGTTTTTCTTCTCACCGGACCGCTTCTTCGAATTTCGCGATGCGGCGGCGGCGGCGGGGATCGATGCGGAGCTAGTACCGGGCATCCTGCCCGTCTCGAACTTCAAGCAGACGAAGAAATTCGCCGCGCTGAACGGCACTGACCTGCCCGGCTGGTTGGCGCGCCTGTTCGAGGGGCTGGACGACAAGCCGGACGCACGCAAGCTGGTCGCGGCGACGGTCGCGGCGGAAATGTGCCGCCGCCTTTATGCGGGCGGGATCCGGGACTTCCATTTTTACACATTGAACCGCGCGGAGCTGAGCTATGCCATCTGCCACATGCTGGGCATGCGCGCCGATGCCGAAGGTGTTGTGACATGAGCGTCCGTGCCGATTTCGAGGCGGAGATCGCCAGCCGCATCCTCATCAAGGACGGTCCTTACGGGACGGCGATCCAGAAGCGGAAGCTGGCCGAGGCCGATTATAAGGGCGAGACCGGCCTGACCCTCGATCAGAAGGGAAATAACGACCTTCTCAACCTGACGAAGCCCGAGCTGATCCGCGAGATTGCGGACGAGTATCTCGACGCGGGCGCGACGATCCTGGCGACGAACACGTTCAATGCGACCTCGATCAGCCAAGGCGATTATGGCGCGGAGCATCTGGTCGAGGACATCAACCGCGCCGCCGCCGCCGTGCTGCGCGAAGCCCTCGATGCGCGCGCCGACGGCGTGCGTCGTTTCCTCTGCGGCGCGATCGGCCCGACGAACAAGACGCTGTCGATCAGCCCGGACGTCAACAATCCGGGCTATCGCGAGGTCGATTTCGACGAGGTGAAAGCGGTCTATCGCGAACAGATCGATGCGCTTGTGGCAGGCGGCGTCGACATCATCCTCATAGAGACGGTTTTTGATACGCTGAATGCCAAAGCGGCGGCGATGGCGGCGATGGAGGCGGCGGACGATCTCGGCCGCGATTTGCCGGTCATGCTGTCGATGACGCTGACCGACATGGCGGGGCGCAACCTTAGCGGGCAGACCGTCGAGGCGTTCTGGTACTCCGTGCGGCATGTGAAGCCGCTGACCATCGGCCTGAATTGTTCGTTCGGCGCAACCGAACTGCGCCCGCATGTGGCGGCGCTGGCGAAGATCGCGGACGCGCCGATGATGGTCTATCCGAATGCGGGATTGCCGAACGAGATGGGCGAATATGACGAAGAAGCTGCGACGACCGCGGCGCTCGTGAAGGACTGGGCCGAGACGGGTTGGGTCAATGCGCTCGGTGGCTGTTGCGGCACCACGCCCGCGCATATCGCGGCGATGAGGGCGGCGGTCGACGGGATGACGCCTCGCGATGTGTCGCCGAAGGCGGCGGCGATGCGCCTGTCCGGGCTCGAGCCGTTCACGGTGGCGGCGTGAGGGGGAGGAAGGGATCGGCATGACCACCTCCTCATCCTTCATCAACGTCGGTGAACGCACCAACGTCACCGGCTCCGCGCGCTTCAAGAAGCTGATCATGGCGGACGATTACGACGCCGCGGTCGAGGTCGCGCGGCAGCAGGTGGAGAACGGCGCGCAGGTCATCGATGTCAATATGGACGAGGGGCTGCTGGACGCGGTTTCGGCCATGCAGACCTTCCTGAAGCTGATCGCCGCCGAGCCCGACATTGCGCGCGTGCCGCTGATGATCGACTCGTCGAAATGGGAAGTGATCGAAGCTGGGCTGAAGTGCGTCGCGGGCAAGGCGATCGTCAATTCGATCAGCATGAAGGAGGGCGAGGACGCCTTCCTGAAACAGGCGGCGCGTATCCGGCAATACGGCGCGGCGGCCGTTGTCATGGCGTTCGACGAAACGGGGCAGGCCGATACCGAGGATCGCAAGGTCGAGATTTGCGAGCGGGCCTATAAGCTGCTCACGGCAAACGGCTTTCCGGCCGAGGATATCATCTTCGATCCCAATATCTTCGCGGTCGCGACGGGGATCGAGGAGCATGATAATTACGGCGTCGACTTCATCGAGGCGACGCGGCGCATCAAGGCGGCCTGTCCGCATGCGAAGATTTCGGGCGGGCTGTCGAACCTCTCCTTCAGCTTTCGCGGCAACGAGCCGGTGCGGCGGGCAATGCACTCGGTGTTCCTTTACCACGCCATTCCGGCGGGGCTCGACATGGCCATCGTCAATGCGGGCCAACTCGATATCTATGACGATATCGACGCGGAACTCCGCGAGGCCTGCGAGGACGTGGTCCTCAACCGGCGCGACGATGCGACGGATCGGCTGCTGGACCTCGCCGAGCGCTATAAGGGCGGCGGTGCGAAGACGCAGGTCAAGGACTTGTCGTGGCGCGAAGAGCCGGTGGCGGCGCGGCTGAGCCATGCCCTCGTCAAGGGCATCGACGAGTGGGTCGTCGAGGATACCGAGGAGGCGCGGCAGGCCGCCGACAAGCCGATCCATGTGATCGAGGGGCCGCTGATGGACGGCATGAACGTCGTCGGCGACCTTTTTGGCTCCGGCAAGATGTTCCTGCCCCAGGTCGTCAAATCCGCGCGGGTCATGAAGAAGGCCGTCGCGCACCTGATCCCCTATATCGAGGCGGAGAAGGAGGAGGGCGCGAAGCCCAAGGGCGTCATCGTCATGGCGACGGTGAAAGGCGACGTTCACGACATCGGCAAGAACATCGTCGGCGTCGTCCTGCAGTGCAATAATTTCGAGATCGTCGACCTGGGCGTCATGGTGCCATGGCAGGACATCCTGAAAGCGGCGAACGAGAATGACGCCGATATGATTGGATTGTCCGGTCTCATCACGCCGTCGCTCGACGAGATGGTGATGGTCGCCGAAGAGATGCAGGCGGCGGATATGACGATGCCGCTGCTGATCGGCGGGGCGACGACATCGAAGGTGCACACGGCGCTGAAGATCGAACCGGCCTATACCGGCCCTGTGCTGCACGTCCTCGACGCCAGTCGCGCGGTCGGGGTGGCAAGCGCGCTGACGTCCGAGGGCGACAGCGGCACCGCGCTCGCCGCCGATACGCGCGCCGAATATGACAAGATCCGCGTCGCGCGGGCGAACAAGGGTGAGTCGAAGCTTGCCGATCTCGCCGCTGCGCGGGCGAATGGGTTTGTTGCGGACTTTACGAGCTACGAGCCGCCGCGCCCCGTCGTGACCGGCACGAAGATCATCGACGATGTAACGGTGAAGATGCTGCGGTCCTGGATCGACTGGACGCCGTTCTTCCGGTCCTGGGAACTGGCGGGGAATTTTCCGGCGATCCTGACGGACGAGGTGGTCGGGGAAAGTGCGACGTCGCTCTATGCGGACGCGCAGGCGATGCTCGACCGGATCGAGGAGGAAGCATGGCTGACCCCGCGCGGTGTCGTCGGGTACTGGCCGGTAAGGCGTGACG
>JBAUIQ010000355.1:0-14058 GCA_049683075.1 Pacificimonas sp. | reverse complement strand
GTCCAAGTCCGCTGTTTCGACTGCCCACGCCCTGCCGCGGGTCGGCAACCGCTTGCGGTCCGCGATCTGGAAACGTGGCTTCGCGCCCTGCGCTGATTTTTTTTGCAGGTCGTGACGGCGATCACGCGGCTTTCGTAACCTTTCTCTTTAAACCGACGGTCATGGTGCAGGGCGTTAGTCCTTGCCGTCGCAAAGGGGAGCGAGTTGAACGTCATGAAGAGCCAGTATAACCGCCGCCTCCTGCCACTGACGATCGCGCTGATCGCCGTCGTCATCGCGGCCTTCGCCGCCATTCCGGCATGGGCCAACTCATCGCTTGTCAAACCCGCCGCCGAACAGACGATCTCGGCAGGCGTCCGCGAAGAAATCGCACGCGAAATCGCGAAGGGTCGCGCCGCCTGTCGGGAGGCCGCCAAGGCCGCATCGCGCGTCAGCTATGCCGTCTGCGTCGCCGAACGCCGCCGCGACGCCTGGCGCGCGGCGGATCGCGACAGCTAAGCGCCAGCTTTCTCCTCTGACCCAGGCAATCCCGGGATGCATTCGGCAGGTGTTCTCGTTACGAAATGACGGCCATGCCGCCATTTCACCTCGCCTTCCCCGTCGACGATCTCATTGCCGCTCGCGCGTTCTACGGCGGGCGGCTCGGTTGTCCGGAAGGTCGCTCGTCCGATGAGTGGATCGACTTCGACTTCTTCGGTCATCAAATCGTCGCGCATCTCGCGCCTCGGACGGCGCTTCATCGCAACGAGGTCGACGGTGATGCCGTCCCCGTCCCACACTTCGGCACCGTACTCGCATGGAACGAATTCCAGGCGCTTGCCGAGCGCCTGACCGCCGCCGGACAGACGTTCGAGATCGCGCCCCATGTCCGCTTCGAGGGGCAGCCTGGCGAGCAGGCGACCATGTTTCTGTTTGACCCCGCCGGGAATGCGCTGGAGTTCAAGGCGATGCGCAACCCGCAAGATCTTTTCCGAAAGGACTGACCCCTGGCCGACGACCGCCTCCACATCGAACAGCCACGCAACATCGCGCTCCTCATCGACGCCGACAACGCCTCTCCCGATCATCTCGACCCGGTGCTGACGGTGCTCGCCGAACTCGGTGAGGTGAACGTCCGGCGCGCCTATGGCAATTGGCGGAAGCAAGCGCTGAAAAGCTGGGCCGACAAGACCCTCGAATATGCGATCGAACCGTTCCAGCAGTTCGATATCGTCAAGCGCAAGAACGCCACCGACATGCGCATCGTCATCGACGCCATGGACCTGATGTATGGCGGCAAGATCGGCGGTTTTGGCCTGATGTCGTCGGACTCCGACTTCATGCCGCTGGCCCAGCGCATCCGGCAGGAGGGCATCCCGGTTTACGGCTTCGGCTCCGACCGCGCTCCCGAACCCTTCCGCGCCGCCTGCACGCGCTACATCGACGTCGCCGCGCTGCGCCGCGAAGAACGGAACGGTGAAAAATCGTCAAAGAGTGGCGGCAGTAGTGGCAGCAAGAAGCGGCCGGTCGAGGACAATCTCCTCGACCTTCTCGTCGACGCCTATAATAGTGTACGCCGAGACGAAGAGGGGTGGGCCGCGCTCCGCGATGTCGGCCAGCGCGCGAACAACCGCTCTAGCTTCGACGCCCGAAATTACGGCTATTCACGGCTCTCCGACCTGATGAAGGACGTGCCCCAGTTTGCCGTCGAGAACCGCGGCAACGGCCAGCTGTTCGTAAAGCGGCTTCGCTAGACGCTACCGTCCCTGCCCCAACCAGTAACCAGGTTCGCCATCGAAGAGCGCAAGAGGTGGGTAGAACCCTATCACGCGGCGACGTCGACGGGCGCGGCGTCGAGCTTCTCCATCGCTGCGAGCACATGGGTCCAATGGCTCAGAAACAGCAGCTGGCCCGCGGCTTCGACACATTCGACGGTCGTCTGCGGAACCGCGGCGGCGTAGCCCTCCGCATAGGGTGCACCGGCAACGTCGTCCTGACCCCCGTATATGACGTGTTGAGGCATCGTCAGTTGCGCCATGCCGTCGGTCCAGTCCTGGAATATCAACGGGCAGTCGTCGACAAACCCACGTCCTCCCTGCGCGGAAATGGCCCTGAGAGATTGTGCTGCCGCCGCGCGCACGTCGTCGTCCGCCAACGCCGCCCGGTCGGCAGCCGACTTACCGTAGAGGATGCTTTGGAAACTAGCCTCCCGCCCCGCGTTGATCGACGCGCAGCCAGCACGCACGGCGATCCGGAGCGCGCCCGGGGCGCGACGCGTCATATGCGCGATCAGGCGCTGCCGGGGCGGCAAACGCATCATCAGCTCCTCACGCCAAAAAGGGGCATGGCCAATATGCAAAAGACCGCTAGTCCGCTCCGCGAACATGGACGCGAAGGTGGCCGCGTAGATGCTCCCTGCGGCCTGTCCAAGAATAAGCGCCTTACCGGCGCCAAGATGAGACAAAAGCGCGGCGGCGTCGGTGGCGGCGCGCGCAGCCATCTCCGCTGGCGCGGCGGGGGAAACCGGGTCGCTGCCGCGAACGCCCCCTCGGGCAGGTACGACGAAGCGCCAGCCCGTATTTGCAAGTCCGGCGGCAAAGGAGGTGGTGGGCGTACCGTCGAGCACCATCGAGTGAAACATGAGCGCGGGTCGCCCGTTCGGATCGCCGATATCGAGCCATGATAAAGAGCGACCATCCGGCAGGGTCATGTTTTTGGCGCGGATGGCGTCGCCGCCAGCTGTTCGGGTGCCGCCGCTGATCTTGAGCGCGTGGCTTGCGGCGATACCGCAAACGAGGCGCACCAGCCCTGTCAGGCCGTCGGCCCCCGATTTTGCGAAAATCGAGCGCAGTTGCTTCCGGATGGTAAGCTCGGAAACCCCACGCAATTGCGCGACCTCCGCAACTGAATGGCCCTCGCCAACTGCCGCGGCCACGTCCGCTTCTGCGTCTGACAGGCGGAAAGAGTGCTTGAGGGCCGCCACTTCCCGCGCGCCAATCGTCATGTCGGTCGAGGCAAGAAGAACGACGGTTCCGCTCTTGAGCTTCACGACACTGGCCAGCAAATTCGCGCCTGCAGGAAAGCGCCCACCGCCGCTCAGGTAGAGAAGACCGCCGCTCGCGCCGTCGGCCAGCCAATTCTGCAAGCGGCGATGGGCAGGCGCGCCGATCGCCAGCATCACTTCGCCGTGGTCATTGCCGACGATGGCCGCGGCATGATGGTTCAGCGCAAGGACTTCCAATTCGTGTGTCAGCACGATCCCCGGCCCCGGCAGCATCGCGGCAAGTATACGGACGGCGTCGTCGCCGTCGGCTTGACGTTGCGTCTCCAGGATGTCGAACAGGCGAAGCGCCCGTTCCATGTGCGGAGAGACGCGCGCCGACGGCTCGCCGCCCGTGGCGGCAAGATGCGACGCCCACAGACCCATCAGTTCGTCATAGCGTTCCGGCTGCTCGGGCGCGGCATATAGCAACTCGATTAGGCGCTCCGCCGCGTCCTCGACCTTGTCGCCGCTATCCACCCGCATGCCCATTGCACGCCGGGCTAGTCGCCCACGTGTCACAGGTAAAGCGGCGGACGGCCAGGCCCGCTTCTCAGCCTTTTCTACGACGGGCCATGCCAATACCGAGGATGCCGAGGCCGAGAAGACCGAGGGCACCGGGTGCCGGCACATCTGTATACGGCGGTGCCCCGATGAGATCGAACGAAAGCGAATCGAGGAAGGTCTGCACCGCAAAACCAGTATCGTTCATATTGAACAGGTAGTTCGTCCCCGAAACCAGAGTGATCCCGCCCCCGTCCAAGGCGTAATCCGTATCCCGCGGTCCAAGGGGATTGCCTGCCGTCAACGTCAGCTCGCCGTCCTCCACATCGAAAGTCGGAGCGTTTAGATATCCAAAGGCATCGCCGGTCGCATATCCGGTCAGCAAAACATCCCGGTCCACCGTGAAGTTAAAGGAGGTCGCGGAACCACCGCCCCCGCCGAGCCGGAGCGCCACGTCGCTCGTCTCCCCGTCCTCCAGAACGAAGAAGAACCCGCGCAAAGGATTCCCGTTCGAGAAGGTGAAGGTGACGCCGCCCGCCGTCTGGCTGAATTCGTCGGCGTTATCGACCAGGATCGGATTGGCCGTGATGACGTCGATCTCGCTCAGGTCGAAGTCGAGCGTGATGGCCGACGCACTTGTCGCAAGTAAGACGGCCGATGTTGCCGCCGTAGCAAATGATGCAAGTTTCATAGAAATACCCTGTCGTCTAGTGCCCACGGGCGGCCCGCTTGGCACACCCTTCGGCGAAGAACGAAGCAACGTGCGTGCCAAAGCGAGGAATCGGCGGAAGTCTGCGGATCTCGCCCAAGGGTTGGCGACACTTGAAATGATTTCGTAAGTTCAGCCGCCTACCCCATTTTGGGTACGCGCGCGGCGTTGGCCTCAGATGCCGGCCACCTCATAGAGCGCGACCGCCGCTGCATTCGACACATTTAGGCTTTCCACCGCCCTCGTGATCGGCAGTTTGGCAAGCACATCGCAATGCGCGGCCACATTCTGCCGCAGCCCCGGACCTTCCGCACCCAGTACGAGGCAGGCGGGCATGTCGCGAGTGGCTTCGGTCAGCGTCATTCTCGCCTCACCAGCCAGACCGATGCGCCAATAGCCCGCCTCGGCGATCTCCTCGAGCGCGCGCGACAGGTTGGTCACCCGCACCCATGGCAGCCGCTCCATCGCGCCTGAGGCGGCCTTTGCCAACGCGCCTGACTCCGGCGGCGAGTGGCGGTCCTGCGTCACGATCCCGGCCGCGCCGAATGCCGCCGCCGACCGGATGATCGCGCCCACATTATGCGGATCCGTAACTTGGTCGAGGACGAGGATCGGTCCTTTGCCGAATAGCTCGTCCAGATGCACCGTCGGCAACGCATCGACCTCCAGCACCAGACCCTGATGCGGCGCGTCGCCGGGCACCATTCGCGCCAGCGCCGCGCCGTCGCCGCGTTCCACAGTCAGATCCTTTGGGAGGTGGTAGGCCTGCGCAATCTCGCCGGTTACGAACAACTTGCGGGCGACACGGCGAGGATTGTCCAGCGCCGCCTCGACCGCGTGCTTGCCATAGAGCCGGATCGCGCCCGCGCCCCGTTTCGCCTTCGATGCCTCGCGCCCCGCGCGTCCTCGCTTTGCCATGCGCCGTTCGCTACCCGCATCCTGTTGACAGGAAAACCCCGCGCCGCCATCTAGCGCGGCCTTGCTCCGGCAGGCCCTGTTGGAGGGGTGGCCGAGTGGTTAAAGGCAGCAGACTGTAAATCTGCCCGCGTATGCGTACACAGGTTCGAATCCTGTCCCCTCCACCACCGGCCCCGCGAGGCGAGGCGCGGACGTAGTTCAATGGTAGAACCTTAGCCTTCCAAGCTAATGATGCCGGTTCGATCCCGGTCGTCCGCTCCAGCTTCTTATCTCCACGTTAACGCTTCCAACCCCAGGTTGCGCACCATGTCACGACAAGGTGCGCCCATGCGACAGGCTGGATTTGGCAGGCGAAGCGACGGCGGCGCGCCAAAACGCGTGGACGTGTCGCCGGCAGCTCCTCAGCCGCCGAAGCCTCGGCAGGTTCATCCGGAACCGAAAGCGAAAGAGGTCGTCCAGGCGGCCTCCCCAATTGCCTCCCAGCGCGATCGGATCATCACGCTTCTCTTTGAGCAGATCGACATTTCGGCTGCCGCAAAGATGGAGTCGGACGATCTACGGGCCGAGCTGCGCCCTCTGCTACTTGCCGCTACGTCGGATCTTGGCATGACGTTATCGTCCCCCGAACAGACCGCGCTTGAAGAGGAAATCCTGAATGAGCTGGTCGGGCTGGGTCCGCTCGAACCGCTCCTCGACGACCCATCAATCAGCGACATTCTCGTCAACGGCCCAAACCGCATCTTCGTTGAACGGTCTGGCGTTCTTGAAACAGCGCCGGGCCAGTTTCGCGACGACGCCCATTTGATGAAGGTCGCCCAACGGATTGCGAATGGTGTCGGGCGGCGTGTGGATCAGTCATCGCCGCTTGTCGATGCCCGCCTCGCCTGCGGCAGCCGGGTGAACATCGTCGCCAAACCGGTCAGCCTGCATGGAACAACCATTTCAATCCGCAAATTCGCGGAGGTCCCGCTGTTGATGAACGACCTTATCGACAGCGCCTGCTCGCAGAAGATGGCCGATACGCTCAAAATCGCGACCGAGGCCCGTTTCAACATTCTCATCTCCGGCGGCACGGGCAGTGGGAAGACGACGCTCCTCAATGCCCTCTCGGCAATGATCGACCCGACTGAGCGGATTGTCACCATTGAGGATGCCGCCGAGCTGCGTCTTCAGCAACCGCACGTGGTCTCACTGGAAACGCGACCGCCGAGCGTCGAGGGCAAGGGCGAGATCGACGTCCGCGATCTCGTCGTCAACGCGCTCAGGATGCGTCCGGATCGGATCATCCTTGGCGAAGTACGCGGAACGGAGGCCTTTCAGTTGATGCAAGCGATGAATACCGGTCACGATGGCACGCTGGCGACGCTGCATGCGTCGAGCCCGCGGGAGGCGATGACGCGGCTTGAGCATATGGTGCTGATGGCAAATGCCAGCCTGCCCCGCGCCGCGCTGGTCCGGCAGATCACAAGGAGCGTCGACATGATCGTGCAGGTTCATAGGTTCGCGGACGGAACCCGCCGGATCACTGACATCGTCGAGGTCACCGGCCTCGAAGGGGAAACCCCGCAGCTCCAGACCCTTCATGAATATGAAGTCACTGAGGAAGCTGGCACTGTCGGCGGACATTTCGTGACCACCGGAAGCAACACGACCCTGGGACCGAAGGCGAGGGCTCGCGGTCTTGAAGCTGCCTATCGGGAGGCGGCGGCATTATGAGCATTCATGTCACGAAATCGCTGACACCATGTAGGATAGAGCTCGCCTCCGGGACTACCAATGACGGCGGCGTCTACCTCGCGACCGGCGAGCGACTGCAGGATATGCTGAACGGTGACGGGGCGTTCATACCCTTTCGCATTGGCAGCCGTCTCCTCATGCTGTCGAAAACGAATATCGCGAGCGTTGAACTCTTGCCGGACTGAGCGGTTGAGGGGCGGACACCCCATTTCGTCCGGAGACAGACATGTCCATCGCCAAAATGATCGCCAGCCACCCCGACGTCGACGGACATCTGAACGACCCCCTAGCCGAGGCGGTCCGGCATGCCATGTATGCCGCCGCCATCGGCACCAGCTGCGCCGATGCTTGCGTCGCCGAAGAGCATATCATCGAAATGCGCCAGTGCTTCCGGAAGGCCAGCGACATGGCCGACGTCGCCACCATGTTCGTCGCCGTCGCCACCCGCCGCACCGGCTCCAACCAGGGCGTCATCGACGCCGCCATGACCTGCCTCAAGACCGCGCTGACCGCCTGCGCCGAGGAGTGCGAGCGGCACGACCAGGACCATTGCGAGCGCTGCGGCAGAATGTGCCGCGAATTGCTCGACGATCTGAAAAAAGCGTCGCTGTAAAACGACGGATTAACCTGCATCGGTTCCGTCCTGTTCATATCGGTCCTATTTGAGCAGCTTTCATGACTGGGGCCGATATGATCTTGCCGGTGAGCCGCGATGGCTGACGTCGACCCCGCGTCGCCGACGCCGCGTCAAGTCGCGGAAATGATCCATCAGGCGCGGATCCGGCGGCGGACCCTTCTGACGGAAGTCGAGTCCGTCTTTCGCGACCCGGCCTGGGACATCCTCCTCGAACTCTACCTCGTCGACCCGAACGCCCGGCCCATCAGCGCGTCGGGCATCGGCCTCGATACCGGGGTGCCGAGAGCGACGGCGATGCGCCACGTCCGCCGCCTGGAAGATGTCGGCTTCATCGAACGGCTTCGCGACAAGGACGACGCCCGGCGCGAATATCTGCGCCTAACGACGCTCGCCAAGACCCGCCTCGAGACGCTGTTCGCCCAGTCCGCCCACGACGCGCTGTCGGGGGCCCTGGCGGCGTAAGCGAGCCTTCGAAAACGACGGCCGGCTGGCGGAGCGGGTGGGATTCGAACCCACGAAAGGGGGTTACCCTTTACACACTTTCCAGGCGTGCGCCTTCGACCACTCGGCCACCGCTCCGCACCTGGCAAGGCCGCGCCGTGTAGCGAAGCACGGACGCGGTTGCCAGACCTAATCAAGCGGGATCAGGCGTTGCGGCGGCGGCGCGCGGCGGCGACACCCAAAAGGCCGAGGCCGAGGAGGCCGAGACCGGCGGGGGCCGGAACATCATTTTGCGGCCCGTCGATGGCGCCGAGAAGGATCGACTGGATGTCGAAGTCAGTGCCGATGATGTTCGAATCGAAGATCACGTCGATGGCGTCGATCGCGCTGAAATCGATCCCGCTATAGTCGGAGAAGAGGAAGTCGACGCCCTGCGCGCCGGGGTTCAGGCTGGCCTCCAGCCGCGGCGCGAACACGGTGTCCATATCGACGCCGCTGAAGAAGGTGACGCCAATCGTGACCTCTCCGTCGCCAATCCCCGTCGACTGGAACAGACGGTCGATATTCACTGTCAGCCGGTCGAAACCGGAAACGAGGTCGAGATCATCGAAAGCCGAATAGCCGAGTGTCAGCGTACCCGCCGCGACCGTGTCGTTCCGCACGGCGATGACATCGGAGTCAGCCGCCTTCTCCGCGCTGATATTGCCCGCAAAGCCACCATCGCGGACCAGAGTGACGGACCGTTCGCCGCCCAAGAGGCTGGCGGTGTCGCCGGTCTGCGTTGCCGTCACCGTCGCGGCGCCAGCCGTCAGCGAGAAGGCTGAACCGTCACCAGCGGCGATCTGGTCCACGGGCATGGCAAAGGCGGCCGCCGGGATGGTGGCGGCAATGAGTGCGGTCAGGGCGAAGGAAGCGGTACTCGTCATTGAAACTTATCCATTTTTATCGTCTGCACACGAGATTGCGTGGTTAACGGTTGTCGCGGACTACGCACGTTTCGCGCCAGAAACGGTTTTGCCAATTCGTGCAGACGGTTAGACGATGCAGCCCTGTCACCCCGGCGCAAAAGTGTAAGTTTTTCCGACGGTTCGCCAACCCTGCGACGTCTTCGACCGGAACGACAGCGCATCGTGCGGGTTGCCCTCTTGAGACGAGAGGAGACGCCCCCCCCGTGCATTATTACGTCAAAGCCGAAGCCAACGACCGCGGCGATCATGTCGTTCATTCGGAGGAATGCCAGTTCCTGCCGAACGAGGACAACCGCAAGGCACTGGGCGACTATGCCAAGTGCGACACCGCCATGAAGCATGCCCGCGACGAGTATGACCAGGTCCAGGGCTGCCAAACCTGCTGCCCCGACTGCCACGACGGCTGAGGGCCGCGCCGCCCGCTGGGACCGTCAAACATCACAAACATCACGCTCGTGGGCGCCCGAGTTCGCAAAGGTCACACGAATTTGACAGCGATTTGACAGAAATGTCGCGTTTTCGGGCCTAAGGTCACGAACATCACACTCGTGACGGCCACGAGCCGCGACGCGCCTGTCGGTCACAAGGTCACGATTGCGACGCGTGAGGCCGAGCGCCCCTGCCCCGCCGTGGACGCTCACCGGCCAAGGGACAGATCGGCCATATGTCATCTTCCTGCCCACGCCCATATCCCTGTTTTCATTCGCACTCCCCTCCCCGACAAGGCGACACCCCTGCCCGCCAAAACACGCGCGGGCCCGTAGGCCCGCTCATCCTTCGATCATACCCGATCCGCCATGTTGTAGGAAAGCGTCTGCGCCGTTGTGAGTGTTTAGACGGCCCTTCTTTTCGGGGCCGGGCGAGGACGGGAGAGGTAGGGTTAGCCGCCACTCCTTCGGCGCGATAAGCGCGTCTGGTCGGTCTTTATAGCTCGGTTCACCCTGGGGTATAATGACGCTGAAAGTCATCAAGACTGATCCCGCCTTACAAACCGAACCAGCGGGTTATTCGTCTCAAACGGACGGCTGGAGTGAAGAGAAATCGTGGACACACTGAGCGAGGCGAAACGATCTTGGCTGATGGGCCGGGTACGTGGCAAAGACACCAAACCGGAAATGATCGTTCGGCGCATCGCGCACGGATTGGGCTATCGCTACCGGCTGCATAGCAAAGACCTGCCGGGTCGGCCCGATCTTGTTTTTCCTCGATCTAGAAAAGCCATCTTTGTGCATGGCTGCTTTTGGCATCGTCATGAGTGCAAGAAGGCCACAACCCCGAAGTCCAACACGGAATTTTGGCAAAGAAAATTTGCGAGGAATATCGAAAGAGACAGGATTGCCGTGCAAGAACTGCAAAGCTTAGATTGGAATGTAATGGTTGTGTGGGAATGTGAAACAGTTATCCTTGATCATTTACACAAAAAGCTTTCGGCGTTTCTTTCTGAAGAACATCTTTCATGTGTCCCATAATTAGTTCGCCAACTGCTTTACCAAGAGGAACAGGCACCGCATTGCCAATTAACCGCCCGAAAGACGCGAAGCTTGGCGCTTCACCGTTCGGTGTGAATTCGTAGCTCTCTGGGAACCCCTGTAGCATCGCAGCTTCCCTTAATGAAATTGCCCTATCCTGCTCTGGATGGCCGAACCGTCCATTTCCGTACCCAAAACACTGGGTCGTGATTGTCGGTGATGGGCGGTCCCATTCCATCCGTCCGTAAACTGAGGGAAAAGTCTTGCCGGTGCTGCGTGCGTGACACGCTGCTCGAAGGTCATCTGGCCAATCGCGCCAGCTACCTCCCGGCCTTGAGGACCGGATGCGCGATAGATTCAGTTCGCTTAATTTTGAAGAGCGGTGCATTGAATCTTCAGCATGGCACTCTCCAGCCCATAATGGAGGAAGGTGTCCAATAGCATCACGAACAGTTACTGGTACTCTTTCGTCAAAGCACAACTCGATAGGCCCCCATTTAGAAGCTACCATCACTAATCTTTTTCGAGTTTGCGGCAAACCAAGGCTCTCCATTCGCAGAATATTCCAATCCACGTGATAACCGGCGAGCGCTGCCAATAGTTTCGCGAAGACTGGCTGGTCTGCCAAAGGCGGGACGTTCTCCATGATGACGAAATCTGGCCTTACATTCTGGGCAATTTCAGCGAAGCGTTCGACTAATGACCATTCTGACGGGATAGACAGCCCTTTGCTCGACCGTCGATACGTCGAAAACGGCTGGCACGGCGCACAGCCCGCCAAGATTTTAATTGCGGAAGGGCTATATGCTTCAACGATCTCGGCGGTCGTCAGCTCTTCGACGTCTTTCCGAAGGAATCTCCCTGAGACATTATGTGTAAAGGCATGTGCGCAGGAAGCGTCTATATCTACCCCTAACCCAACCTCAATCCCGGCTTGTTCCAGCCCGAAACTCAGACCGCCGACACCGCAAAAGAGGTCAACCGCAGAAAATCCGGATAGCTTAGTCACGCGGCAGGCGCCAAGAAGGCCTCAGCTTCAATGTGCTGAGTAATCGCTATGGCGGTAAATTGCATGTACCTCAAAGTAACATGTGACAAGTCTTTGATGTCATCTAGTCTCATGTCCTTACCACCATCTTCAAATGACCGGCGCCCATGCGCGATAGCGTTCCTCCGGTCTGCAAGAAATTGCAGTGGCGTAAGGTCCCCATACCTTGGCGATGCAGCGATCTGAGACCACATATCTGACGGCATACTAGTCTTAATTGACATCCGCTTTAGGAATACTGCAATAACCTTATCATCCCACGTTCCCGATGGCTTTTTTAGTTTCTGCGGGCCGAGTTGCGACTGAGTTAAGAGCGTTGATGACGTCTGAAATACGGTTGCTAACCGGCCGTCTTCATTGCCTTCATTAGTTCGACTGACTACGGCCTCACGCAGCCACTCTCGCAACGAATGCTCAGTCCACCGGCGGGGGTTAACTTCACCCAGCGCGGCGCCTAGCAAGCTCATGGATTGGGACATCACAGCCTCTACGATGTTGTAGAGATGTACGAGAAGTCCTGATTTCAATGTGTTTATGTGTCGAGCCGAAAGACTGACCGCACCTACGACTCCGCCCTCATCAAGAATGATGCGGTCCTCGAGCGCCTTCGCCAACTCGAAGTGAGAATCAAATTCTTCTTTGCGGACAGCAAGCGATGTGGCCAGACTTGTCATGCACCTAAGAGGATCGACCGGACGAGATCAATCCTGCCTTCTAGTTTGCTCCGCACATTCGCACCATCCGAAACGACAACGCCATCAAAATTTTTCTGACCCATTTCAGAGATAATACGATCGGGCGAGATGCTAAGATTTGCGCGCTCGCGAAGCGCTAGAGCGGTTCCAGCCGCGATCGCCTCGAAGCGCACTCTGGGCACTGTTCGCGCTGTTGCGTTTTTTCTGAAACCGTTTGGAAAGAGCGTAGCGACCTGCTCGAGCATTTGGCCAAACTCAGCTCGCATTCTTGCCAATACAGCGGGCGACTCAGCCGCCTCTTCATTGGCCGCCTTTAAATACTGGTATAAGTATTTCTTCGGTCGATCGCGGTAGTCTGGAAAACGCCCGTTGGGTGTGTCCCAACCATCCACATAAGCAAAGAACCGAGTGACGAGCTCCTCTCGCTCTCTTTGATCGATCGCCTTTTTCGACATCGGGGTAAGGGCGGCAAACTCGGGGCTTTCGGCAAGTTCCTGGATTAACTCCGTTGCTGGTCCAGGCAGTGAGCCTCTGCGAATTTCCGCTTCGTTCGCAACTGTACCTGACTTATTAATTCGGGCGAACATTTCTGCCCGGGTCGAGGGATCAGTACTAGTATCGAGCACAATTGTCCTTATCGTCACGTCTTCGATCTTATTCCGCCTATCTTTAGGGAGATCTTTAAAGCGAAATCCATTCAATTCTGGAACAAGCATAAGGTCCTTGAGCCTTAATTCTTCGTTCAAGAAAGCTCGCATTGCGCGCATGCGCTGTGAACCGTCCACTATTTCCATTCGACCATCTGCAGTTTGATAGAAGAAGAGAAACGGAATAGGAAGTCCAACGAGAAGTGACTCGATGAACTCCGACTGCTGTTGCGGACGCCACGCTAATTTTCTTTGATATTCAGGTACATAGAATCGGCCAGACTCATCGTCCTCGAACCTAGATACATAAACTGATATTGGGTACTCAGCAATCGTATACTTCACTTGCTTTGATACAAGCGAAATTGCCGCTTCGGCAGCTTCTTTTTCTTGTTCGGTTGGCGCTTTTCTGACCATCAATTTTCCTGCTTCAAATTTTTTAGGACTTAAGAGCTCAACGTGAGTTGAGTCAGATTACTCCTCCCCCATCCTGAGCGCCGCGATGAATGCCTCCTGCGGGATGTCCACATTCCCGTATTGCCGCATCTTGGCTTTGCCCTTTTTCTGTTTTTCCAGCAGCTTCTTTTTGCGGGAGATGTCGCCGCCATAGCATTTGGCGGTGACGTCTTTCCTCATGGCGCTGATGGTTTCGCGGGCGATGACTTTGTCGGCGATGGCGGCCACAACGCTAGCGCCACTGATCTATGCCGCGCGAAGTTTGTCCAAGGGTAGCGCCGTTGTTTCGAGGCGGGTCAGGTCGAGCGCGAGTGACGCCCGGTCGATGTCGATGCCGACGACGCGGCCGGTATCGTCGAAGTCGGCGTTCATCCCGTCGGCGATCTCGCGGGTCTCGGCGGAGGTGCCGTCCGACATCTCTATGTAGAGACTGTCGGTCTCCGGATAATAATGTAACTTCATTTGTCTACCGTCCTGAAGTTTCGATCCAAGAACGCATTGTGGATGGTGACACCGTCTTCAAGCGTTACGACGCGGAGAATGCGGGTTCGCGGGTCGTCTGGCAAGCGGACTTCGCCCCATACCCGTATTCTGCCGTCGGGCTGGGTTCGCGTTTCCAAAGGCACGTTCAGGACGGCGCGGCATAACGCTTCCGAGAGATAGGTGCGTTTGCGGATGACCTGTTCCCGAAAATAGCGGGTCGTGCCGTCCGTAGAGGTCACTCCTCCCCCATCCTAAGCGCCGCGATGAACGCCTCCTGCGGGATGTCGACATTGCCGTATTGCCGCATCTTGGCTTTGCCTTTTTTCT